>DAOOIT010000023.1 GCA_035384565.1 Planctomycetota bacterium
CAGCCCGGACGCAGTAATCCGTGGCCACACCAAAGACAACGAACCGCCTGACACCCGCTGCGCGCAGGAGGGGAACCGTAGACGGGTTGTCGAAGACATCATACGATTGCTTCTGAATCACGATCTGCTGGTGCTCCAGCGCCCTGGCAATGGCCGCAGGGGCCAACCGTGGGCCGAAGGGCACGACGGCGTGATCGGGGAGCAGTGTGCCGGCGATCTTGCTTTGGCCCGCGGTGCCCAGCATGCAATGCGGGGGAAAGCGCCGCATCTCGGAGTCGCCCGGCACGTGGGCGTCGGTGGACGCGAACAGTCGGAGCCCCCTGGCAGCGGCGTAGGCCACCAGGCGGCGGATGTTCTTCGATACCATCCTGGCGCCTGGCACGTAGAGGGCGCCCCTGGGCACCATGAAGTCGCGCTGGGTATCCACGTCGAAGAATGCAACGGACTTGGCAAAGCGCCGATGTGCGGTCATGGCTTCTCTCCGGCCCTCCCATGCCCAATCTCCTTGAGTGTCCGTTCCCTCAGCGCCCGGAGCCGCCGGCTGTACTGCACGGGGTAGTGCGCCGGCGCCTCCAGCCTGCGGAACCTGGCGGGAAGACGCCTGATTTCCTCGGCCGCGCGTGAGCGCGCGTCGCTGAGCGCCGGAAGGGGGCCAACCAGGCGGCCCCGCCGCATCACAGGCACGAGCAAGGCGCTGCCCCGTTGTTCCTCGCTCGCCAGGGCAATCACATCGCGGCGGAAACGCCCATGCCCGTCCGCCACGCGATAGACCTGCTTCCGCCCGGGATACGTCTCCTTTCCTGCGCTGAGCTTGAGCCTGGGAACCCACCTGCCGCCCACCTGCTGCTCGACCAGTTTGTAAACGCCGCCCAGGGCGGGGGCGTCGCGCGATGTCGCCAGTTCGGTGCCCACACCGAAGGCGTCAATGGCGGCCCGCCGGCGGTGGAGGCTGGCGATCACGTGCTCGTTGAGATCGCCGCTGGCCAGGATGCGGGTTCTCCGCATGCCGGCGTCGTCGAGGATGCGGCGCACCCGCCGGCTCAGGGCGGCGAGATCCCCGCTGTCGAGCCGCACGCCGGACACCCGCGAGCCCAGGGCCGCGGCCTTCCGTGCCGCCTCCACGGTGTCGTAGCTGTCGAGCAGCAGCGTCGTGTGCTCAGGGAACACATCGAGGTAAGCCTCGAATGCCTCCTGCTCGTCGTCGAACGCCATCACCCACGAGTGGGCCTGCGTGCCGAACACCGGGATGCCCAACTGCTGCCCGGCCAGCGCGTTTGAGGTGCCCGCGCACCCGCCGATGTAAGAGGCTCGCGCTGCCAGCAGCCCGGCCTGGGGCCCGTGCGCGCGCCGCGAGCCAAAGTCCACCACGGCCCGCCCACGCGCCGCGCCGACGATGCGCGCGGCCTTCGTCGCCACGAGAGTCTGGAAGTTGATGGTTGTCAGGAGATAGGTCTCGGCAACTTGCGCCTCGATGAGCGGCGCGGTTACGCGCAACAGCGGCTCGCCGGCGAAGACGATCGTTCCCTCCGGCACCGCATCGAGGTCTCCCCGGAAGCGGAACCGCCCGAGATAGTCGAAGAACTGGGGACGGACATGCTTGAGAACGGGCAGCGAGCGGAGCCAGCGGATGGCGGCATCTGTGAAGCGCACATGCCTGAGATAGTGGACCGCCTGCTCGAGCCCCGCGGCCACCAGGTACGAGCGCTCGGGCGGCAGGTCGCGCACGAACAGCTCGAAGCACGCCCACTCGGTGCGCTTGGCATGGAAATACCCCGCCGCCATCGTCAGCTCGTACAGATCGGTCGCCAGCGCGACATTCTCAGCCGTGGGAAACAGGGGCACCAGCGTTTGCTGCATCACGCACCTCCTCTGTCACGTTCATGATAGCGCGAGCCCCATCACGGGACAAGGCGCTGGCCTTGACAACCTTGCGGCGATTTCTGAACATGGTGGAATGAGACACGCCTGGCGGCTGCTTCTGTGTGGGCTACTGCTGCTCCCGGCCTGCCCACGGGCCAAGGAACCGCCCGTGCCCAAGGCCGACAAGGGGCTGCCCGATGCCCTCCGCGCGAAAAGGCGCCCGGAACGTCCCGCCGACCCCATGGACCAGACGGGGACGTTCTCCTTCGACGGCATGCCGCTGCCGGAGGTCATCACGAGGCTCGCGCGCGAGGCCGGCATCGCGGTCACGGTGTCGCCCACTCTCCCCGTAGCCGAGTGGAGCCAGCACCGCGTGACGCTGCGGATGAAGGGCGTAAGGCGCCGCGCGCTCTTCGACTGGCTCGTGCGACCGCTGCGGGCACAGTACGCCATCGAGGCCGGGGGCGGCGTGTGGATCAGCCGCAGCAACGATCTCCTGGAGGAGGAACCGCTGGAGGTCCGCTCGTACCGGGTGCCGACCCACCTGACGAGCACCCGCCCCATGCGAGGGCTGCTGGTGTTCGAGCGCGAGCAGGCCGCTGTGGTGGAGACGCTCGAGGCCTGCCTGCGCTATGTCGAGGAGCGACGCCCGGGCTGCCGCATCGCCTTTCACGGAGCCCAGGATGTGCTGGTCGCACGCCTGCCTCTTCGCGCCCACCGCCGCGTCGCGGCCATCCTGGATGCGATGCGGCACGGCACAGGGCTGGCCCCCCTGCCTTTCCCCTCGGTGCTGGACTTGCAGGCCAAGCTGGACGCTACCCTGGACTGGAGCACCCCGCCTCGGCCGGCGAATCACACGCTCCTCGCAATCGCCGAGCAGGCGGATGTGAACCTCGGCTGGGACGCGTCGGCCCTGGGTGCGCGACTGGTCGCCATCCCCCAGGGCAAATACACCGTGCGGGAGCTGCTCGACGCGGTCGTGCGTCAGACTCCCCTGGGCCGTTACGACTGCGAGCCCGGCCACGGCATCTGGCTCTACCTCGAGGGGCAGGACGAGAACTACCCATCGAGCGGTGCGACACCCTGGGACCGGGCGGTTGTGCAGGCCTACGAGATTCGCGCGCTGCTGCCGCACACAACCCCCGAGGCGCTGCTTGCCCACATTCGCAAGCAGGTGGACCCGGGCGATTGGGCGCGGGGCCTGCCGGCCGCCTCCGTGTTCCTGCCGACCGAGCGCCTCATCGTCCTGCACGACGAGGCTGGCCAGCGCCGCATCGCCGCCGTCCTCCGCGAGCTGGCCGAGAACCGGCGGGGGCCCCGTGCCACCAAGTGACTTGCGACCCAACGGGACGAGCCATGCCTGAGCCGAGTACTCGAGAGTGCGACCTGATTCGCTGGATCCGCGGCCAGGCCCGGACGGACGGCCTCGTGCTCGTCGGCATCGGCGACGATGCAGCCCTCGTGCGCACTCGCGACGCCTCCACCCTCATCACAACCGACCTCGTGATCGAGGGCGTCCATTTCGACCGCGCCGTGGCCACACCTGCCGACGCCGGCTGGAAGGCGCTGGCCCGCAACATCAGCGACATCGCGGCAATGGGCGGCGAGAGCACCGCCGCTGTCGTGGCGGCAGCGCTCCCGCGCGGCTTCGCGCGCTCGGATGCCGAGGCGCTCGTGCAGGGGCTGCTGGAGTGTGCGAACGCCTTCGGCATTCGTCTCGTCGGAGGCGACCTTGCTGCGACCCCAGGCCCCTTGGTCCTCGCCGTCACACTCCTCGGCGACCTGAGGGGCCGGGCCCCCATCCTGCGGAGCGGCGCGCGGCCCGGCGACGCGATCCTCGTCACCGGCACCCTCGGCGGCTCCCGTCTCGGCAAACACCTGCGCTTCACTCCGCGCCAGGCGGCGGGCCTCATCCTGGCCAGCAGCTACCGCCCGCACGCGATGATTGACATCAGCGACGGCCTGGCCCGCGACCTCCACCACCTCCTCGACGAGAGCGGCGTCGGCGCCACGCTCTGGGCCGACCGCATCCCGGTTTCCCAGGACGCCCTTCGCCTCGCGGCACTGTACGGCCGCTCCCCCCTCGACCACGCGCTCGGCGATGGGGAGGACTACGAGCTGCTTTTCGCTGCCGACCCAGGCACGGCCGAGCGGCTCCTGGCCGACCAGCCGCTCGGGGTGCCTGTAACCCAGATCGGCGTCATCACGGAGGCCGGGGCAGTTCTCGCTCTCCCAGACGGCACGGAACGCCCACTGGAACCGACAGGTTGGGAACACATTACGTGACTCTGACAACAAACTCCCGCGACGATACGGTGCGCCTCGGCCGCCTGCTGGGCGCGCTGCTGGGGCCGGGCGATGTGGTGGCCCTCCGCGGCCCGCTGGGCGCCGGGAAGACCACCCTGACCAAGGGGCTGGCCGAGGGCCTCGGGGTGCCCGAGCCGCGCCAGGTGACCAGTCCGACCTTCGTGCTCGTGCACCAGTACGAGGGCCGCCTCCCCGTCTACCACATTGACGCCTACCGCCTGAACGGGCCGGCCGACGCCGAGGCCCTGGGCGCCGACGAGATGTTCTTCGGCAACGGGGTGACGATTGTGGAGTGGGCGGAGCGGGTCGCCGCAGCTCTGCCGAACGAGCGCCTGGAGATCGCGCTGGAGCACTCGGGCGAGGAACGGCGGCGGGTGACGATCGAGCCGCGGGGGGAGCGCTTCGCCCGACTGGTCGCCCGGCTCACGGCCCAGGGCGTGACAGCGCCGCCGCAGGAATCTCCTGCTTCCTGATGCCCGGGCCCTCGTAGCTCACCTTCAGCTCGGCATCACCCGTCCCCTGGAAGAACTGCACGCGGAGGGGGTGCTTGCCGGCCGCGAGGCGCACGAAGCCGCGCTTCTCGCTGCTCGCGTGCAGGCCGTCGTGGTCCACCACAAGCTGCTCGCCGATGTAGAGGCGGCTGCCGTCGTCGGAGCGCAGGTAGAAGGCATAGACGCCGTCGGCGGGCGCCTGCACGTAGCCCGTGAGTTCGAGCGCGAAGTTCTCCTTGCCCGCGAACCCGCCGAGGCCCAGAGCGGGCATCGTGCCCACTGCGGCGGGAGTGAGCTTGGCGAACTCGGGCAGCGTCTTCCACGACCCGGCATACTGGCGCCAGACGACGCCGGGGACCAGGCCCTCCGCCCTGTCAGCAGGCCGGGCCGGCACCCCGCGCAGCGTCACGGCCACTTGTAGTCGGCGGCCGTGGCGCCGGATCGTCAGCGGCAGGGTCTCGCCCCCCTTACGGCCGACGAGGGCGAGATGGAAGTCCACATTGTTCGCAATGGCGGCGTCGCCGATGCCCGTGACAACGTCGCCCACGCACAGGCCCGCCGCCTCGGCGGGGGAGCCGGCAGCGACGTGGGTGATCCGCGCCACGCCGTCGTGCGCCACCTCGAGGCCGAGCACGAAGCCATAGCGCCCTTCAGCGGCAATCAGGTCGGCGAAGGCGGCGCGCACCTTGTTGATGGAGATGGCGAAGCCGATGTTCTCGGCCTCCTTCTTGTTGCTCGTGCAAAGGCCGATCATTTCGCCCGCGAGGTTCACCAGCGGGCCCCCCGACGTGCCGGGGTTGATGCTGGCGTCCGTCTGGATCATATTGTTCAATGCGGCGTACTCGGTGTTGGTGCTCCGCTCCAGGCCGCTGATGATGCCCGCCGCAACGGTGAAGCTGATGCCGAAGGGGTTGCCGATGGTGAAGACCGGCTCCCCGATCAGGGCGCGACTGCTGTCGCCGAGCGTGATCGGCCTCAGCGGGCGGTCGCTCGCGAGCTTCATCACGGCGAGGTCGTTGTGCGGATCATCGGCCACCAGCTCGACCCCACACGTCCGGCCGTCGTAGAGGAGGGCGACCCGGCGGCCCTGGAACTGGAGCATGTGGCTGTTGGTGAGCACGTAGCCGGCCGGATGCAGGATGCACCCGCTGCCCCACTGCGTGTGCGTGGTGTGCACGCGCGTGGAGCCTTTGCCGTCGGGCGCGGGCTTCTCGGTGTGTTCGACTCGGGTGGCGGTGAACTTCACCACGGAGTCTTTGCAGCGGTCAAATGCCTGCACGAGGGGCGTGCGGCGCAGGGCCTCGGGCGTCTGAAGGCGGAATGCCGGGCAGCCGGCGCCGGCAAAGGCAAGCGCCAGAACGAGCAGGGTGCGGGACGCAGCCACGGCGGCCTCCGGGGCACTCAGAAGGTGACGATCTTCGCCTGTCGCACGTGGGGCGTGGCCTCGACGGCTCGCAGCGTGGTCTCATCCAGGGCCCCGTCAATGTTCAGCACCGTGATGGCCTCGCCGCCGGCGGTCTTACGGCCGAAGGTCATGGCGGCGATGTTGATCCCCTTCTCGCCGAGGACCTTGCCCACGTTGCCAATCAGGCCGGGCTTATCATCGGCGAGCAGGATGAGGAGCGTGCCGCGCGTGATCGCCTCGACGCGATAGCCGTCAATCGTCACGATGCGCGGCTCGTTGCGCCCCACGATGGTGCCGGCGACTTCGTGCTCCTCGCCATCCGTGGTGCTCGTCACGGAGATGAGCGTGGCGAAGTCTTTGGAATGCGGGCTCGTGGCCTGCGATACGCGGATGCCGCGTTCCTCGGCGAGGTAGGGCGCATTGATGACGTTCACTTCGTCTTCGAGCACGGACTCGAGCAGGCCGCTCAGGAGATGGGCGGTGAGGTAGCGGGTCTGTAGCTTAGCGGCCTCGCCCGCGTAAGCAATCGCCACGCGGGCCGGGATGCGGCGGAGGAATTGCACGTGGAAGGCGCCCAGACAGCGCGCCAGCGCCACGAAGGGGGCGAGGGCCTCGGCCTCCCGCGGGTCAATGGCCGGCACGTTCACGGCGTTCCGGATGCGCGAGCGCAGGAGCGCGTCGGCGATGATCTCGGCGGCCTCGATGGCCACGCTCACTTGCGCCTCCTCGGTGGATGCGCCCAGGTGAGGCGTGCAGAGCACCTGCGGCAGATCCACCAGGTCGCGGCTCGTCGGCGGCTCCTGCTCGTAGACGTCCAGCGCGGCGCCTGCGACCTTGCCCGCGCGGATCGCCGCGGCGAGCGCCGCCTCGTCCACGATGCCGCCCCGGGCGCAGTTGATGATGCGCACGCAGTCCTTCATCTTTGCGATCTGGGCGGCGCCGATCAGGCCGCGAGTCTCGTCGCTCATCGGCACGTGGACCGTCAGGTAGTCCGCCTGCGCGCAGATCTCTTCGAGGCTCGCGGCCAGGCGGATCTGGAGTTCCTTCGCGCGCTCGGGCGTCATGTACGGGTCGAGGCCGACCACGGTCATGCCGAAGGCGGCGCAGCGGCGGGCCACCTCGATGCCGATGCGGCCGAGCCCGATGACGCCGATGGTCTTGCCTGCCAGTTGCGTGCCCATGAAGCTCTTGCGGTCCCACTGGCCGGCCTTCAGAGAGGCGCACGCGGGGTAGACGTTCCGCGAGAGGGCCAGCAGCAGGGCCATCGTGTGCTCGGCGGTCGAGAGGGTGTTGCCGCCCGGCGTGTTCATCACGATGATGCCGCGGCGCGAGGCCGCCGGCACATCCACCGTGTCCACCCCCACGCCGGCCCGCACCACGCAGCGCAGCCGCGGCGCCGCGGCGATCAGTTCGGCCGTGACCTTGGTGGCGCTCCGCACGATCAGCCCGTCGGCGGCGGCAACGTGGCGCTTGAGGTCCTCGCCCTTCAGGCCGGGGGCATAGTCCACCTCGATGCCCCCGGCAGCCTTGAGTCGCTCGATGGCCTCGGGGGCCACCGTGTCCGCAATGAATACCTTCATCGGAGATTCCTACCTGGCGAGAAGCGCCTTCTGCGCGGCGGCCACTCCGGCTCCCAGCGGCACCGGCACGCCCATTTCCGCCAGCACCATCTCGAGGGCGACAATGGCGCCGAGGAGGTCGAGCGTGTCGGCATAGCCCAGGTGGCCGATCCGCAGAATCTTGCCCTTGAGCTGGTCCTGGCCGCCGGCCACGGCGACGCCGTACTTCTTCTTCAGCAGGCTGCGCGCGGCCTCGGCGTCCACGCCGTCGGGCAGCAACACCGCGGTGAGCGCGGAGGCCGGCCTGGCGGCGTAGACCTTGAGGCCCATGGCCTCCACCGCCGCCCGCGTGGCCTGGGCGACACGGGTGTGGCGGGCCCAGACGGCCTCCAGTCCCTCCTTCTTCAAGAGGTCGAGCGACTTCTTGAGGGCGGCGATCAGCGTGTTGGCGGGCGTGTAGGGCGTGTCTTCCTTGGCCAGCGCCTTGCGCGCCGCCCGGAGGTCGAAGTAGTAGGCGCGGCGCGGGGCCTTCTCGATGCGGGCCCAGGCCTTCGGGCTCACCGACAGGAACGCCAGGCCCGGCGGCAGCAGAAGGGCCTTCTGCGAGCCGACCACCAGCATATCGACACCCCACTCGTCGGTCTTCATCGGCATGGCGCCCACGCCCGAGATCCCATCCACCACCAGGCACGCGCCCGACGTGGCCACAACCTTGCCGATCGCCTCGACATCGGCAGCCACGCCCGTGGACGTCTCGCACAGGGTCACGTACACCGCGGCGATGTCGGGGTCCTTCCTCAGCGCAGCCTCGATAGCCTCTGGCCTCACCGCTTGGCCCCACTCGACGTCGAGGTTGATCGTTCGGGCGCCGAATCGCTCGCACAGCTCGCTCCATCGCTCCCCGAACTTGCCCCCGCGCACGCACAGGGCCTTGTCGCCCGGCGCGAGCAGGTTCACCACGGACGCCTCCATGGCGCCGGTGCCGGAGGAGGCGAAGATCAGGACGTCGTTCTTCGTCTGGAACACGTCCTTGAGGTCCTGCGTCACGGCCATCAGAATGGCGCGGAACTCCTTGGTGCGGTGATGGAAGACGGGCTTGGCCAGCTCCAGCAGCGTCTCCGGCGGGACCTCGGCGGGGCCGGGCGTCAACAGGCGGTCTTTCACAGGCTCTCTCCTTTGGGTTACTCGGCCTCGCTGGCCGCTTGGATTGCTTCGCGCAGCGCGAACGCTCCGTCGAAAAGCGCCTTCCCGATGATCATGCCCTCGACGCCCAAGGCGGCCACGGCCCGCACGTCGTCGAGGGAGGCGATGCCGCCGGAGGCGACGACGGGCGTGGCCACCGCCGCCAGGAGGCGGCGCAGCGCGCCCAGGTTGGGCCCGCGCAGGGCGCCATCGGTCGCCACATCGGTGAAGATCAGGGCGCGGAGGCGCATGCTGTCCAGCTTGTGAGCGAAGGCAATGGCATCCACGTTCGATGTCTCGGCCCAGCCCTCGATGGCCACGCGCCCGTCGCGCGCGTCCACCCCGGCCACAATGCGGCCCGGGAAGCGCTGGCAGATGGCCCGGAGCCACTCGGGCTCGCGGAGCGCCCGGCTGCCGAGGATCACCCGCTGCACACCCGCCTCGAGGTAGCGTTCGACGGCGGCATCCGTGCGAATGCCGCCCCCGACCTCGATGGGCACGGGCAGTTCCCGTGCGATGGCCGAAATGATGTCGAAGTTCGTGGGCCGCCCCTCGAAGGCGCCGTCGAGGTCAACCACGTGGATCAGCTCGGCGCCCTGCTCGGCCCACAGCCGCGCCGCATCGGCCGGGTGGTCGAAGTAAACAGTCTCCCGGTCTGCCCGACCTTGGAGCAGTCGCACGCAGCGCCCGCCGCGAATGTCCACGGCGGGGATCACCATCGGCATGGGGGCCTCGCTCGAAAACACCGAATCGCCGTGATTATAGCATGGGCGGGCGCCACGAGTCAAAGCGGCATCCCTCCCTGCGCCTAGCCAACATCCCTGGCAGCCCGCGCACGCCGCCATTCAAGGCCTGCCTCCAGTGCGCATGTCACACTGTGAGAGCGAGAGGCGTAACTGGGCATGGCCGCTCGCGGAGGGTCACTGATCGCTCGGCCGCCATACCTCCTCACCCCAGTGGGGACGAAGGTCGCTCATCACGGCCTGGCGTTCCCCACGTCGCCGCCATTCGGGAGCGCGGGACCCATGCTGCGGCGCCGGCGAGGGCCGCCACATAACCATCTATGCCCCAACGCCTTACGCTCTCCGGCCAGTCCCGCTCCCATAGTTGCTCATCGCACAGATGAGCGAATATGGCCTGAACCGCGAGAATCGCCCGTTCTCGTCCATCTACCCATGCTGTATCACTCTCCCCCTCACAGGGTTGATACAGCATGGGCAGGCGGCGCCCGCCAGCCGTTCGGCACAGGCCCTCCCGCGTCCAACCCCAACCTCCCGCGGGTTCGCAACCCGCGGGAGGTTCTCGGATTCTGCGTCCAATCTTCCCGGAGGCGAGAGAGGCCGCGGAGCGGCCAAGAGTGCGTCCCCACGCAGAGCGTAGGGACGAGAGAAAGGGGCAGAGCGTAGGGACGAGAAGAGGGGGCAGAGCGTAGGGACGAGAGAAGCGTCCCCACGCAGAGCGTAGGGACGAGAGAAGAGGGGGCAGAGCGTGGGGACGAGGGGAACGTATCGGAACGTTCGGGCGGTGGGGTTCGCTGGTCGGCCACAGGCGCGCTCTGTGTGCCCCTGGCGAACGCCAGGGTTCACATCGCAACCGCTTCGACGTATCCGAACTACCCTATTGACTCCCCTGACTCCGCGGCGCTAGAATACTGGACGTAAGGGGCGCCGTGCGGGATGGGCCGCCACGCACGGGCGACCCGCACATTGGAGGAGAGGGGCTGCGCAGAAGGAGGCGCGAGATGAGTGTGCCACGGAGTGTGTTCGGGCTGCCCGTCGTTGCCACAATGGCGGTCCTGCTCGCGCAGGGCGCGGCCTTCGCTGGTGCCACGGACATCGTGGGCCGCGACCGCTACGATAACCGCGAGCGCAAGCCATCGCGCTACTACGTCTTCCAGGTGATGGGGGTCAGCGGCGCCGTTACCTTCGAGGTGGTTTCCGACCTCGATGCCCGCGAGCGCTAGAAGGAGTACGACGAGGAGTACAAGAAGGCGGGGAACGACTGGCTGAAGGCCAAGTACGAGGCGAAGAAGCGCAAGGAGGAGTTCACCGAGCCTCCGCCCAAGGGTCCCAAGCTGATGCGCAAGATGCCTGAATCGTTCCGGAAGGAGGAGGACGCGCGCGCCGCCGCCGAGAAGCTCCAGAAGCAGTGGGATGAGGCGCTGGAGAAGAAGTCAGCCAAAGAGGCCGAGGAGAAGGCTGCCAAGGCCGACAAGTAGGTCTTGCCCACCCAGGGAATCCGTGAAGGCCCCATCGCCCGCGGCTGCCGGGTTGCAGCCGCGGGTGTTTCATGCAAAGACCGCTCGCCTGGGAAACTATCTCGGGCTGCGACGCCCGCGTGGGTCTTGAGATAGTTTCTAACGCCCCCGCGTGGCCGGGTCGTAGCTGAGCATGGGCACCTGATAGTAGCCCATCGCCGCGTGAGCCACGTCGAGGCGGTAGAGCGGGTCCTGCATCAGGCAGGGCCTCCTGTCGGCCGCGGGAATGGTGGTGGTGTAGATGCGCATCTCGCCGGGGAGGGTGGTGATGATCTCCTCGCGCCAGTCGCCGAGCACATCGGCGGTGGCCACATAGGTTCCCTCAATTCGCGGCGCCAGCTCGCCCCCGCGGAACTTGCGGATTCGACCGCTGTGGAGCAGCTCGCGCTGCGGATCGGCGTCCCAGTAGACGGTCCGCGGGCCGAAGCCCTTCACCTCGTCCTGCTCGATGGCCTCGCCTTTCGCCGTGTGCATCAGGGCCTAGGAGGCCTGCTTCTTCTCGTCGGTGTCGGAGCTGTAGCACTCGGCGCCGGGGAAGCGCGGGTCAATGTCGCTGCACAGGCCGCTGGCGTGGACGTGCCGGGTGGGCTTCTGGATGCCCCAGAGAATCTGGCCCGTGGCGGCGTCGGCCAGGCACATGCCGTTCCGCGGTTGGCGGGCCTCGATGCCGAAGTAGATTTCGAGGCCCGGCCGCGCCGGGTCCAGATCGCCCAAGTACAGGTGGTCGGGGTGGCCGAGGCCGGTGGACCACAGGGGCGCGCCGTTGTCGTCGAGCGCGAACGAGCCGAGGATCAACTCGTCGCGGCCGTCCGCATCCACGTCGGCCGCGTGCATCCAGTGGGCGCCCTGGCCCCAGTAGCGGCGCGGCTCCCTCTCGTTCGACCAGCGCCACAGCTCTCGGAGCTTGCCGGCGTGGAATTCGTAGGCCACGACGACGATGAGGTTGTAGGTGCCGCGCTCGACGATGAGGCAGGGCGTCCTGCCATCGAGGTAGGCCACGCCGAGCTGGTTGCGGCTCGCGTAGTTGTAGCCGTTGGGCCGCCGCAGGAACGGCTCGCGCGAAGGCCAGTCCACGCGGGCGAGCGGCTTTCCCGTCTCGCCGCTGAGGATTGTCAGGTACTCGGGGCCGGACTGCACGCGGCCGTCGGCGTCGCGCGGGTCGCCTTCGCCGGTCTTGGCGGCGACCTCGGCCTTGCCGTCGCCGTCCAGGTCGTAGACGATGTAGGGCGAGTACCAGATGCCCGTCTCGATGGCCGGCCCGAGGTCGTGGCGCCACAGGAACCCCCCGTCCGCGCTGTACGCCTCCAACTTGTAGGGCGTTTCGCTCCGCTTCCAGTAGTCGTTGGCGGGGTCAATGTTGGTGTTCGGCTGCTTGATCACAAAGTCGAGGCGGCCATCCCCATCGAGGTCGGCGATGCCGACCTTCTGGAAGGTGTGGTTGCCGTCCAGGCGGATGGAAACGTATTGAGGCTTGGCGACGGCCTTGTCAAGGTCGTCGGTCTTCCCCGCCTCGCGAAGGATGTAGGTGCACTGAGCGGCCTGAACCGGCGGAGCATCGGTGAAGTCGGTCGTCGTCACGATGGGCTGTTCGTTGAGTCTCTTGGGCTCCTCGCCGCCCGTCGAGCGGTAGAGGTCGAAGGCCACCGCGGGCGGGTCGCCGTCGAGCGCCCGCCAGCTCACGTGCACCTTGCCGTCTTGCCCAATCACGGCCACGAGGCCGCGGCCGAGCTTCTCGCGCACCCGCTGCGTCGCGGAGCCTTCGACCTTCGGCCGCTCGCTGGCCTTGGGCCGCTCGGCGGGCACAATGCTCACGTCGTCCACAAAGGCCAGCACGTCGCCCTGGCCTACGAAGCGGAGGTAGACCTGATCGCAGTCCTGCGGCACCTCGGCGAAGGCTTCCAGCCTCAGCCACTTGTCGTCGGCTCCCGCGCTCGCCGAGCCGATGTCCCAGCTCAGGGTCTTGCCCTTCCGGAGAGCGACGACGGCCAGCTCAACCGTGCCCTTCCTGACCTTGACCCAGGCCGTGGCGAGGTAGCATTCGCCGGGCCTGGCGGGGAAGCGGCCCTCGCTGGAGAGGGCCCAGTCGCGCGGCCCGTCGTGGCGGATGCACATGCTGTGGCCGAGTGAGTGCTGGGCGTCGGCGGTGCGAACCGCGGAGCCCGCATTGGTGCGCGACCACCATTTCCACCCCAGGGCGCCCTCCCCTGCCCCCTCTTCGAAGCTGGCGTTCGGCACGGCCAGCTCGGCCGCGGCACAAACTCCAAGCAGGCACAGGCACATCAGCGAAGTTCGCACCTCAACGCCCTCCTGCTGCGGCAAGCGGCGAATGCCCCGGCGTGCACAGGGGGCCGCATACGCAGACGTAGTTGTCGGCGTCCTGGCCGAGCCTGTCGCGGAATTCGGCCCACATGGCCGGCGTGTCGAGGCACAGGGCGATCGGCACGTCGGGCCGCACCCGATGGATCTGCTCGACGAGGAAGTCGTAGATCGCCGCCCGGGCCTCGTGGGGCAGCGGGCCATAGCGCTTGCCCTTGAGGAACGGCGCCGCGCCGTCCATCGCCGCGGCAAACTCCTCGTCGAGCAGCGCGAAGTCGAGACACGTCCGCGCCGCGGCCTGGTCCATCCACCCGAACATGCAGAGCGAGATGACATCGGGACGGGTGCGTCGGAACATGAGCTCGATCAACTCGCGGTTCTCGTCGCGCCAGCCCTTGACCGGGATGATGGGCGAGAAGCGGAAGCGGACATGGTAGCCGGCCTCCTGGCACTTGGCGGCGGCCTCGATGCGGCGGTCCCAGGGCGCGGTCTCCGGCTCGATGAGGGTGCTTTGGGTGCGGGCGCTCACGCTCCACTGGACGATGGTCTGGCCCTTGTGCGGATAGCCCAGCATGAAGTCCACGTTGTCGCTCTTGCCCGTGTAGAGGAGCAGGTAGTCCTTCCTCTGGCGGGCGAAGAACTCCACCATCAGACGGGTGGCGTCGTACTCGGGCTCGAAGGCATTGATGTCGGTGCGATTGTCCCACTTGTAGATGGTCTGGGGCGGATTGAGCTCGCGGATGCGGCGCTCGGCGTAGGCGAGGAAGTCCTCGATGTCCACCGCGATGTGGATGACGGAGCCGAACCAGCAGTAGGCGCAACGGAAGGGGCAGCCCCAGGCGGTGTGAAACTCCCAGGCGGGCTGGCACACGCGCCCCTCGGCTTTGCGCCAGGCGGGCACGCCGTCGGCGCGGTACTCGAAGCCGAAGTAGCCGTGGAGGCAGGCGGTGTTGAGCTGGGGGAATCGCTCGAGGCGACGCTGGCGCTCCTCTTTGGTGTGGTGGTTCTTGAGCGTGTTGAGCACGATGGGCGGGTCGGCGGGACACGGCACTTCGCCCCATCGGCGGCCCTTGCTCCAGCCCTCGCCGTCCACTAGCGCGGCCAGCCGGGCGTCGGTGACGCCGCGCTCGACATGGGGACAGTCCATCGCCGCAAGCATCCGCTCGACGCGGGTCACGCATCGCGGGTCGCGCTCGACCTCCTCGGTCACATACACAGCCGGCGGCTTGAGGCGGCGAAACATCCGCGGGGCTCCTGGGCGGCGGGTTCAGTAGGTATCAGGAATTCCCTGGTCATTGCGGACGGCGACCCTGAAGGGATGGCAGTCGAGTCTCTTGGCGCCCGGCACGCTCTCGGGGCCGCAGCCGCACACGTAGTTGGTCGCGGTGAAGCCGAGTCTCCTGCCGAAGAGCTTCCACATCTCGAAGTTCTCGGTCGACAGCGAGACGGGGATTTCGCGGTTCCACTTGCGGATTTCGCCCAGGTAGTGGTCGTAGATCTCGGCCCGCCTGGCGAGAGGGAAGGGCTGCGTCCGCGTGTCCTTCGTCTCCTCGCGCGCGTCGCGGGCGGCCTGGACGAACTCGGGGTCGAGCAGGTCCTCGCCCAGCCGCCGCGTCATCTCCTCGATGTCCATCCACATGAAGCAGCAGAGGCTGATCACATCGGGATTCGTCTTTTCGAAGACGAGACGCACGGCCTGAGCGGCATCCTCGCGCCAGCCTCTCACGGGGATGATGGGCTTGAACTTGTAGCGAATCTGGATGCCCGCGTCCTGCGCCACGCGCGCGGCCTCGATGCGTTGCTCCGTGGTCCCGGTCTTCGGCTCGATGAGGCGGCTCTGGGTCGCCCCGCTCACGCTCCAGACGATGATCGTGCCGCCGCCGTGGTCCACGCGCCGCATCCACTCGGTGTTCCACGTCTTGGTGTGGATCACCAGGTAGCGGCCCTTCTTGCGCCCGAAGAACTCCATCAGCGGGCCGAGGGTGCCCAGCTCGGGCTCGAGACACGGCGGATCGCCATCGTCGTCGAGCAGGTACGTGGTCTGCCACGGGTGACGCTTGATAAGGCGGGCGAGGTGGCGGCAGTAGTCCTCGACATTCACCATCGCAACCAGCAGCCCCCCGAAGGGGCAGTACCGGCACTGGTGTACACAGCCATTCTGAAGGTGGATGCGCCAGCAGGGGCGACACACTTTGTCGCGGCGGGCGGGGTCGCCCTTGAGGTTGTAGTTGGCCCAGTTGAACGCCCCGTAGCCCAGCAGCGGGCGGGCGTGCCAGGAGGGGTCGGCGCCCGCGGCCTTGAGGGCCTCGAGGCGTTCCTCGTAGCGGCTGTCGAAACGGAAGGTGTGGAAGAGCAGAATGGGGTCGCGCACCTCGGTCAGCGTGCCCATCGGCACGCGGTTCTTCAGCAGGCCGCCCTCGCCCACCAGGCGCGGCAGGTCGGCATCGCTGAAGACGATGGGCTCGACGGGCCTTTTCAGCGCGCGAGCCACCCCGTCCACGCGAGCGCGGTGGCGTTCGTCGGCCATCACGCTGTCGTGGATGTAGATGGCCGGCGGGTCAATAGGGTACAAGGCTCTCTCCGTTCACTGGGCCGACTGGAGCGGCTCCACGAGAACCTGCCGGGGCCTCAGCAGGTGCGTGCGCTCATCGCCTTGTCCGATGCGATAGCGGAAGGCGCGCTCCGCATCATCCCAATTCGTCATCGCCACAGCAAGTTGGCCGTCGGCGGCGCGCCACAGCGTGGCCATAGCGGCGGGGAGGACGGCCTTGTGCGCCCCCTTGTCGCCCCAGCCGCGGTTCCAGGTCATCTCGATCCTCGGCACATCGTTGACGGGCTTGACCTCGCCGAGAAGCTCGCCGAAGACCATGAACCT
Organism: Planctomycetota bacterium; assembly: GCA_035384565.1. Taxonomy (NCBI): domain Bacteria; kingdom Pseudomonadati; phylum Planctomycetota; species Planctomycetota bacterium. The sequence continues at coordinate 16,253 of DAOOIT010000023.1, forward strand.
GGCGGCGGCGAGGCGCTGTTTGCAGAGTTCGCGCAGGTATTCGGCCTTGGCGCGGTTCTCGGGGGCCAGCAGCTCGAAGCCCATCCAGCCGAGCTGGCAGCCCCACAGCCAGTCGCGCCCCTGCGAGGCGCAAAAGGCCCGCAGTTCGTCGTTCACCGCGCTCGGGCTGGAGAAGTAGATCGTGTAGCCGCTGTAGACCGCCGCCATCATCGGCACCTCGTTGTCGAAGCGCGGGTTCCACGTGAGGAAGGCGTTGACGTTGTCCATGTACGGCTCGGCGTCGTTCTCCGTGGTGAGGATCACCTCCCGGCCGTCGGCGTGGGCGGCCCGCATGATGGGCTCGAGCATGGTGCGGTAGCCCTCGACCCAATGGGCGCCGCCGCCGAGGGGGTGGCCGTGCGTCTTGTCGTGGCAGAGCTGCGGCGCGGCCGCGGCGATCTGGTCAATGTAAATGGCGTTCACGCCGCACTCGGCCATCAGACGCTCGCAGATTTCCTGCACCTTCTTCTGCCAGAAGGGCGTGGCCGGGCACATGCAGGCCAACTTCCGCCCCGAGCCGTACTCCTCGAGATACGGCTTGCCGTCGGGCGTCTTGCACGCGAAGGGCAAGGCCTCCTTGAAGTTCTCGTTCCCGCTGTCCCACAGCCGCCCGTTGATGTAGGGCATGACGACCATGCCCTTGCTCACGAGCTCCTTCACGCCCTCTGCGAAACCGGGCTTGGTCGGGAAGTAGTTCGGATAGTAGGTGTCGAACGGGATTTCGTGCCAGTTGTACCAGTGGATGCCGAGAGGCACCTCGAAGAGCTTGGCCGCCTCGTGCATCCTGGGCACCACGTCCCTGGCGTGCCCGCCGCCCTGCATCCAGAGGCCGAGGCCGGTGAGGGCCTTCGGCATGTCCCTTCGGGCGGTGATTGGCCCCCTCTTCGTCCACGGGGCTTCCGCGAGCGCCCACTGGCGGTAGCGCTTGGCCCCCTGCCACCAGTCGCCGTGATAGGCTGCCGCCACGACCGGCCACCGTGGGCGATAGCCGTTGCCCGCCACACCGCGCTCGGGGGCGTGGGTGAGGAAGTGGAACTCTCCTTGCGGCACCAGCGAAAACCGCTTGGGCCAGGCCTGTGGGTCGTGGCAGGCCAGGTAGACGCCGCCTTCGCCGCGGTTCACCGTAAGGAACTGCATCGGCCATTCGTACGACGGATACGAGCCCGCCTGGCGATCCTTGCACTCGCGGTAGAGCATGCCCCAGTTGCCGCGCGAGACCGCCACGTCGGGCCGCGCGTCGGCGCCCATGTTGGACATCACGGGGAAGGCCACGTCCCAGACCCCATAGCTTCGGCTACAGCACTCGACCTCGATGCCCCATTCGGTGTGGGCCAGGGCCTCGTTGCGCACGACGCGCACCTCGACGGCCATGATGCTCGGCTCGTCCGGCAGCGCGATCTGGTCCCAGCGGAGGGCCAGCCCCTCCTTCGAGGGCGTGGCCGACACCTTGGCGGGTAGGCGGTTGTCGAGTACGATCGGCTTTGCGGCCTTGTCCTCCGAGCGGAGTTCGATGCGCCAGAGCAGCGGCTTCGGGTCAGCCGATGCTACGACGGGCTGGCCATGCGATAGCATGCGGCGGAGGCCCAGGCCGGCCGCCTCGTCCGCGAACTCCAGCGCCAGCCCCCCACACTCGAGGCGATGGGCGCCCGCCACGGCAGCGCCAGCCGCCGTGGCGAGCAGGCAAGTGAGACCCAATGTGTACATGAAGCCGTCCTCAATGCCTGCCAGGTACATCTTCACCAGCTTGCCACTACCATGCCATGGGCGGCCTGGCAGGTCAAACGCGTCGGCATCTGGCTTGACCGCGAACGGACCGGCGCTATAATGCGACCTGAGCCGGCCCGAGGCGCGGGCAGCTCGGAAGGAGTTCTGATGACACGCCGTGCGTGGATGCGTCTCGGGCTTCTGAGCCTCGTCGCCTGCCTGGCAGGGGCCACAGCGGCCGGCGAGGTCACGATCACCTTCTACCACACCTCCGACCTGCACGAGCACGCGGGCCCCCTCGCTCGCATCGCCGGGTTCGTCCGCCAGCAGCGGGCCGCGAGGAGGAACGTCCTGTTCCTCGACACCGGCGACTGGTTCAACAAGGGCGATCTGACTGACCTGGGCACGCGCGGCGAAGCCATGGCCGCCCTGATGGGCGCAATGGGCTACGACGCCCTCATCCCAGGAAACCACGACTACTCGCACGGCACCAGGAGGCTGGCCGAGCTGATTGACAGGTACGAGCTCCCCGTCACGGCCACCAACTGCACCTGGCCCGACGCGCCGCCCCGCCGCCTCAAGCCCTACAGGACTTTCACGTTGGACGGCGTCACCGTTGCCCTGATCGGCACCGCTACACCCAACATGGCCGGAGCGGCGGACCGCCTGCTCCAGGTCCACCCCATCGCCCCTGCCGTAGGCGAGCTCTTGCCCAAGCTTGAGGGAATCGCCAACATCATGGTCCTGATGACCCACGTCGGTGTGGCGGAGGACCAGGGCCTCGTCGGCGCTCTGCCCCGCATTGACCTCCTCTTCGGCGGCCATGACCACAGGAGATTCGACAAGCTCACCCTCGACGATAAGGGCAAGGCGATCCTCCAGCATTCCGGCTCGCTCGGCGACTCGATCGGCGAGGTGGTCGTCACCTGGGATGGGCAGAGGATCGTCGGCCGCCAGGCCAGGCTCGTCAAGGTCACGCCCGAGATGCCCGAGTGCCCCAAGGTCGCAGCCATCCAGGCCAAGTACGCGCCGCCCTAACTGAAGGGAATGCTTTATGAAGGAAGACGAACTCCTGCTCATCGCCCGGTTCGACACCGCCTTCGAGGCCGAGGAGGCCAAGCTGGTCCTTGACGACGGCGAGATCGAGAGCATGATCAGCGATGAAACTGTCGGCGACATCGGCCTCCCCGGCGGCGCCACGGCTGGCGGCGTCAAGCTCTACGTTCTCGCCGCCGATGCTCCGCGCGCCATCGCCGCCCTCGCCGAAACGCCCGCCCGCAAGGACCTGGTCGTGGAAGTCGAGGACGAGGAAGCGGAGAAGGAAAGACCGTCGCCTGCACCTGACGAGGCGGAATGACCCAGGGAGCCTCCAGTGCCCTACCCTTTCCTCGCCAAGCAAGCGCAACTCGAGGGCAAGATCGCCGATTGGACAGAGATCGCAGGCGGCAGGCTGCGTGTGGACTCTCTCGCCTCGTACTCGGGCCATAGGGTCTACGCCCTCACGCTCACCGACCCGGCCGTGCCGCTGGAGCGCAAGCGCCGCGCCTACTTCTCCCAGCCTCACGCCCACGAGCCCGGCGCCACGGCGGGAATGATGGACGCCCTCGAGCAGCTCATCACCGGCAAAGACCTGGCCGGCAACCCCACCCGCCTCGACACCGAAAGGGTCCACGAGACGACTGTCCTCACCTTCAACCCCATCGGCAATCCCCAGGGCCGCGAGGCCGCGCCAGTCCTCTGTTGGGACGGCTCGGGGTACTCGAACGACGAGTTCTGGTGCTGGATGCGCGGCGAGGACCCCGACCACCCGGGCAAGATGTGGAAGCGCCTCGATGTGTGGGACACTCGCGTCGAGCGTCACCCCAAGCGCATCGGCATCGTCTACGAGCAGATTGACGAGCACCGCTACGTCGAGCCCAACCGCAGCCACCTGTCGTCGTTCTTCCGCCTCTTCTTCCAAATGGACAAGCGGTTCCGCTACCAGCGCTGGCTCGACCTCCACCAGACCGAGTTCGAGAGGTCCCAGTTCAACTGCATGATCCTCCTTCCCATCCAGGGCCTGGCGGAGGGCGACATTCTGGCCGAGGACACGGCCTGGGGCCAGCAGATCGTCGCCGCCTGGGCCAAGGCCGGCTACCATCCCCAGCCCAGGCCCGTTCACCTCGCCTATACGGGCGAGCAGGCCGAGTACTTCCGCCGCAACTGGGGCGAGTTGCACAAGCGCCTGCACTGCATCAGCACCGAGGTGAAGAACAACTCGCCCGATGCCACGCCCGAGTTCCAGGTCAAGGCTCAGGCCATCGCCATCGAGGAGACCATCAGGAGGCTGCTGTGACCCGCGCTCTGCTTCCCCTCTTCCTCGCGCTCTCCCCCCTCTTCGCCGCAGAGAAGCCGCCGCCACCCGCGCCCATCCAGTACGGCCAGGGACGCCTGGTGGCGACGCTGGCCAACCCCGAGATTGACGAGAGCAGCGGCATCGCCGCCAGCCGAGCCAACCCCGGCGTCTTCTGGACCCACAACGACTCCGGCGACCCCCCTCGCGTCTTCGCCTTCAATGCCAAGGGCGAGGACCTGGCCGCCTTCGACGTCGAGGGCGCCATCCACCGCGACTGGGAGGACATGGCCGCCTTCGCCCTCGGCAAGAAGAGCTACCTGCTCCTCGCCGACACTGGTGACAATGATGCCGAGCGCGAGCGTTGCACGCTGTATCTCGTCGAAGAGCCGCGCCTCGACCCCGACAGGCGGGGCATTCGCGCCAAGCTCCGCATCGGTCTAGCGGTGGACTTCCGCTACGAGGACGGCCCGCACAACTGCGAGGCCGTGGCCGTGGACCCGACATCCCGCCTGGTCATCCTGGTGACCAAGGCGATCGCCTTCCAGTGTACGGCCTACGCCCTGCCCCTGCCCGAGAAGGTGGCACGCGACGAGGTGCTCGTGGCCAGGTCCGTCGCCCGCCTCAAGCTCCCCATCGTCACCGGCATGGACATCTCGCCTGACGGCCTGCGTGCCGTGGTGCTGACCTATGGCCATGCCTATGAGTACACGCGTGCCGCCGACGAGAAGTGGGACGTTGCCTTCGCCCGCTCCCCACGCGCCCTCGTCATCCCCGCCCGCCGCCAAGGCGAGGCCATCTGCTACGGACCCGACGGGGTCACCCTCTACCTGACCAGCGAGAAGGCCCCTTGCCCGTTCTTCGAGGTGCCGGCAGCGAAGTGAGGCCGCGGAAGCCCCTTCGCCCCGCATGCGCGGTGCCCTCCCGAGCGCCCCCTCGCCCATACTGGATCACCCCAGAGAGGAGGGAAGTGATCAAGTATGGGTAGATGGGCGAGGATTGGCGATTCTCGCGGCTCCGGCCATTCCGGATCACTTGCGCGGTGATCAAGTATGGGATGGAGAATGGCTGGCGAGCGTAAGACCTTGCAGCATAGTTGGTTACGGGGGGGCATGGCTGGCGCTTCAGCGCCCGCCCACGGCCTCTCAGTGCTGTCGGTCAGGATCGCGGAACCCGGACGAGCCCCTCTACAGCAGGTTCCAGATCAGCTCGGCCAGCTTCTCGGGGTCGTGGCGCAGCAGGTCCTGCTTCTCCCAGAGGATGGGGCGCCGTCCCTTGGCTGCCTCTCCACAACGCCCGCACCCAGGCATCCGGCCCTCACGGCGCTCTGTCGTAGCTTCTGAGATGCTGATCGAGTGACCAGATAAAGACCCGATGGTCGGGGTGCGTCCTGCACTGTGCCTCCCAATCCTTGACGATCGAGAGATCGCCAAGGCCCATCCCGGCCACAGCATAGTCGGGGAACTGGTCGAGCCATTCCAGCAGCGCCGCCGGCTCCAGAAAGGGCGTAGGGACGAACGGCGTCCGGCCCTCGATGGCCTGCTTCACCATCGAGACGAACCTCGACGCGGTGTCCCTTCGCACGTTGCCATCCGGCTGCCTTGCGACGTGATTGCCCGTCTCAACGATGGTCGCGAGCGGCAGCAGCAGGGTGACGCCCTCCAGCACATGCTCCCTCAACTGTGCGCGCACGCCCTGGCAGTCCTGGTCCCGACCGGGAACAGGCACCACATTGCAGAAGACCGTCGTGTCAATGAGACAGATGCTCACGGCTGTCGCTCGCCCAATGTGTCCACCCACGCGAGCGCATCGCGCCGACGTTCCTCGGTGTCGCGTGTGTCCCTGAATACGCGCTCCAGAACCCCCCGTGCCACCAGGCGCCCCACCGGGCCCTGCGCAAGCAGTTCTGGCCTTTCTCCGAGTTGCTGGAGTCTGCTGCCACCCGTGCGCGGGTCGCGATAGCAGTAGGTCACATGGGGCAGCGATTCGTGCGGCAGCGCATCCAGGAGCGCAGGATTGTGGCTCGTGAGCAGAACGCCCAGGTTACGTCGCTCGGCACATCTGCGGATGTTCGCCAGAAGCTCCTGTACCCGGCTGGGGTGGATGCCGCTGTCAATCTCCTCAATCACCAGGATAGACCATTCAGGCACGGAGAGCAAGGCTGCGCCGATAGCCAGGACGCGCATAGTCCCATCGGAGAGTATACGAGCATCGCGCCACCGTTGATCGGCGCCGAACGACTCCGCAAGCCTCAGCCGCACCTCATCGGGCGGTGCCTCGTCAAACTCGATCCCGAGGATCTCGCGCTCGGGAAGGGATCTGATGAACGCGGCGACCTGCTCCCGCCTGACAGGGTCAGCGCACACTCTTGCGAGAACTCCCGAGACGTTGCTTCCATCCTCGTGCAGGGCATCAGCCTTCCTGCTGACATAGCCCCGCATCCTGTTCGGCGCCGGGTCCAGGAAGAAGATGCGGCTAAGGCAGTCTGCGAGATGCGACATCACCCAGGTCGGCGAGCGGTAAGAAGGATCGAAGACGGCAGGCTGGGTCAGAACAAGCTGATGGTCTTGACAGAGAGCTTGAGGCTCATTGTCTAGCCCAGTGTAGCCGTAATAGGCAACCCGAATCTCGTGGCTCGGAGGCGTCGCAGGCGCCGCAACTCGGTATAGGAAGTCATTCGGCTGAATGAGGTGCTTGAGCGACTCGTCCTGGACTCGCAGCCCAGTACCCTCGACACTGACGGTCACGCGAAACCGATCCAGGCTGCTCAAGACGTGCGCGTCAGAGTACTCAAAGCGGGCCGCCAGCCCAAACTGCCTCTTGCCATCGAGAGGGAGGTCTTCCGCGCGCCCGCGCAAAGGCAACTCGCCCCGTTCCACGGCCTCGTTGAACCGGTCCAATCTCTGGCCCCTCGCCATCCAGGACAACAGGCGAAGCGCCTCGATGAGGTTGCTCTTACCTGAGGCGTTGGGTCCCACCAGGAGCGTGAGCAGGCCAATGCGGAGCGAGGCCTCCGGAAAGCTCTTGAAGTCCTGCATCGTGAACTCGTGGAGAATCACAGGCGGCAGTCTATCCATCGCGTTCTACCCTTGTACCCGCTCCGGACTGCTGGAGGTTCACTCCAAGCCATCATAGTCGCCCCGCCTCCCCCAGTCAAGACAGGGTCGCGGGGCATGACGGGCATCGCGATGCCAGGCCGTGCCGCACAGAACACGAGAGCTACAGCAGGTTCCAGATCAGTTCGGCCAGCTTCTCGGGGTCGTGGCGCAGCAGGTCCTGCTTCTCCCACAGGATGCGCCGCTGGTCGAGGTTCTCGACCAGATCGTCGAGGATGATCTGCACGCGATGGGCAGCGATCTTGTCGTCCACGCGCACCAGGTCGGCGCCTTCGCTCTGGTAGCGCTGGAGGATGCTCGGGGCGGGAACGTTCGAGTTGACGAGCACCGCGTCGAGCACGCGGTCTCCCAGGCACCGCTCGATGGCGGCAATGTGGTCGGCGCAGGAGTAGCCATCGGTCTGCCCCGCCTGCGTGACGATGTTGCAGACGTAGACCTTCCTGGCCTTCGAGGCGCGAATCGCCTCCGGCACGGCCGGCACCAGCAGGTTGGCGATCACGCTCGTATACAGGCTGCCGGGGCCGATCACGATGAGGTCGGCACGCAGGATTTCGTTCACGGCCTCCTCATTGGCCTTCGCATCGGCAGGGCGCAGGAAGACGTCGGTGATCGGGGCCTTGCCGGGCCGTCGCACGTTCACCTCGCCCTCGACCACCGCACCGTCGGCCAGCTTCGCGCACAGATGCACGTCCTCGTAGGTCGAGGGCAGCACCTTGCCGCGAATCGCCAGGATGCGGCTGGTCTCGCGCACGGCGCTCTCGAACGAGCCGGTGACCTTGGCCATCGCCGCGATGAAGAGGTTGCCGAAGCTCATTCCTTCCAACGCGCCCTCGGCAAAGCGATACTGGAAGAGGTCGTTGAGCAATTGGCTCGAGTCCGACAGCGCGACCAGGCAGTTGCGCATGTCCCCCGGCGGCAACACGCCGAAGTCGGACCGGATGCGGCCCGAGGAGCGGCCGGAATCAGTGACGGTCACCACCGCGGTGAGGTTCGAGGTGAGGTCCTTGAGGCCCTGGAGCACCACGGGCAGCCCCGTGCCGCCGCCGATGGCGACGACGCGCGGCTCGGCGCCCTTGTTCCGCCGGTTGAGCACGCGCAGCACGTAGTGCAACTCGCTGATGCGGCTGATCTTGTAGTCGGGCTCCTCCAGCTCGGTCTTCGGCACCAGGTCCTTGAAGCGCCCATGGAGCATCTGCACGGTGATCATGCCCAGGCTATTGCCGGTCTTGATCTCCGACTGGATCCGGTCGCCCACGCACACCACCTCGTCGGGCTTGAGGCGATGGCGGGCCAGGAGGTCCTGGAACGCGTCATCGCGATGCTCGCCCGTCTCGACGTCGTTGATCGCAACCTCGTCGAAGAATGACCCGATGCCCAGGGCCTGCACCTTCTTCTCCTGGCGCGCGGTGACCCCGGTGGTGAAGAGCAGCAGCTTGTACCCCTGCGAACGCAGCTCCGACAGGGTCTCGGGCACATCGGGGAACGGCTGAATCTCCCCCACCTCGTCGCTGTTGTACGCAGCCAGGGCCGCCTGCGCCAACGAGTGCGGCATGCCGTGCATCTCGGCCATGGCATCGAACACGTCGAAGCGAGGCCCATGCTGCTCGGCCAACTCGATCTGCTGCCGGTAAGCCTCCTCCTCGGAACACGGCAGCCCCGCGCGCACCATGGCGCGCGCCGCGCGGCGCCGAGCCGCCTCGACCAGCAGCCCGCAGCAGTCGAAGAGCGTGTCGTCGAGGTCGAACAGGAGGGCCTTCACCTTCACCATGAGCGATCACTTCTCTTTAGGGCCTTCGGCCGTGGGGGGCAGCGCCTCGAGAAGCGCCTTCGCCTCGGCCGCCGCGGGGGCGGTGGGGTATCGCGCGAGCAGCTCCCGGCAATGCATTGCTGCGATGTGCGGCTCCCGGCGGTCGCGGTGTGCCTTGGCCGCTGCCAGCAGCGTGGCGGCCTCGATGTCGCGCCGCCGGTTCGGGGCATCCTGGCGAGCCGCCTGGAGCGCCTGCGCCGCCTTCGTCACGGCCGCCTCGTGCGCACTGCCCCGGAGCGGCTCGGCAGCGCTCTCGATGGCCTTCTGGGCCGCGGCGAAGTCGCTCTCGACTCCCGTCAGTTCCGCTCGGCGGAGCGCGTCGAGAGCCACCTGGAGTTCCTCCCTGGCCTTGGCGTCAATCTCGGCGACTCGCTCGTGAGCCTTCAGGGCATCCGCCTGGCTGGCTCCAACAGCCTTCGCGAAGTCCTCCAGGCGTCGGATCGCCTCGCCGTATCGCTTTGCGCCGACCAGCGTCTCCGCCTCCGCCAGGGCCGCCTTCAGACCCGCCGAACCCCCCGCCTGTGCGCCCGGGGACAGGCGTGTACTAGGGTCGGCTTTCCCGGACGGACTCTTGCCCTCCGGCAGTTCCCCAACCTTGGAGGGGACCGACGGGGCGGGCCGCTGCCTCCGCAGGATTCGCACGGCGTACACCGTGCCGAAGACGCCGGCTGCGAGCACGATGGCCGTAGCAAGGAGCGCAATCCGCGTGCCCCGCCCGCTCCCTTCCTCGGCAGGCGCCTCGGGCTCCTCGGCGTGGTGCTCGTCGGTCGCCGTGTCGTCCGCGGCGCCCCGCGCCTCGTCCGTGGGGGCGAACCGCAACTCGTCCGGCTTCGGCAGGGTCGCTGTCGGGTGCCCGTCCGGCCCCGCCGCCCGCACCTCGATCAGCGTGTGCCCCAGTTGAATCCTGTCGCCGGGCTTCAGGGGGCTCTGGGTCACGCGCTGGCCGTTCAGGAGCGTGCCGTTCCTGCTGCCAACGTCCGCCAGGATCAATCCCTCGGGCCCCTTTCGGATCTCGGCATGGCGGTTCGAGATGCCCGTGTCGAACAGGGCGATCTCGTTGTCGCGCCGACGCCGCCCGATCCTGGTCGTGGCGTGCGTGAGGGGGTGGGTCTGCCCCTTATTGGGGCCCGCCAGGAACACCAGGCAGAGGGCGGGACCCGTCGGCGGAGGCGGCGGAGGGGCGGCGGAAGGAGCGCCCTGCCCCGCCGCGCCTGCCGCCGGCGTGATGGCTTCCACGGTGATCCGCGTCGTGCCGATCAGAATCACGTCCCCTGCCTTGATCGGCCCTTCCCGCACCAGTTCGCCGTTCACTCGAGTGCCGTTGCGGCTGCCGAGATCGGTGATCTTGCATGAGCCATCGGGCGCCACCTCGAGCCGCGAGTGCCGGCGCGACATGCCATCATCTGCCAGGCGCACCGTCGCCTCGGTTCCACGCCCGAGCGTGATGACCGGGCCCGGCACCTCGACGACGCGGCTCTCCCCTTTCCCCGACACGACGAGACGCACCATGGCAAGCCACCTCGACCAGGGCTCGCTCCCCGCCCCATTATAGCAGGGCGCAACGCGAATGCAACGGCGGCAGAACCGCCGTTGACTCGCCTCGGCCGCCTGCGTATTCTAAGCGATTGGGCTCTTCGGGGCTCGGCGATCTTGCCTCGACCGGCCGATGCAGGGGGGTGGACGTGTCCTCTCCTTGCGGACCCCGGGGTTGCTGGGGACGGCTCTGCCGAGTGCCTGGGGGGCGCACGCTGCCCATACTTGCTCAACCCTGAGGGGGGGAAGTGAGCAAGTATGGACAGAATGGCGAGGATTAGCGATTCTCGCGCTTCCGGCCATTCCTGCTCATCTGCGGGATGAGCAAGTATGGGGGCGCGAAAGGACGGCAGCATGGCCAGCAAAGCATGGGGCTGTGGGGGAGCGTCCCTGCCCCGCGAACGATCTGGAAGGCTCCTTCCGAGACAGGCTCTGAAGAGCCACTGGCCACTCAACATACCCGCACCCGATAGGAGGCGGCCCCGTGATCACGCGCGATGAGGCATTCGCCCTGCTCTCCAGCCACGTCCAGGCGGGGACCCTGCGCAAACACTGCCTGGCCACCGAGGCGATTCTCCGGGCACTCGCCCGACGCCTGGGCGAGGACGAGGCCCTCTGGGGCATCGTGGGCTTGGTGCACGACTTGGACTTCGAGGCCACGGCCAACGCCCCGGCCGAACACACCAAGGCCACCTGCGACATCCTGCGCCCGCTCGGCTTCCCCGACCACGCCCTCCAGGCCGTCCGCGAGCACAATGCCGAGGCCCTCGGCATCCCCCGCGAATCCCGCCTCGGCATCGCCCTGGCCTGCGGCGAGACCCTCACGGGTCTCATCGTCGCCACGGCGCTCGTCATGCCCGACAAGAGACTCGCCAGCGTCGCGGCCCGCTCCGTGCTCAAGCGAATGAAGAAGAAGGATTTCGCGCGCAACGTGAGCCGTGAGATCATCGGCGAATGCGAGCGGCTTGCTATCCCGCTCGAGGACTTCGTCCAGCTCTCCCTCACGGCGATGCAGGGAGTCGCGGGCGACCTGGGCCTGTAGAAGACACAGGCATGTATGGAGCGGAGGCGTTCCGCCGCCCTGTCGGCGCGTGTCCAGCCGCATCCTTGTCAGCCCGGCGCCGGTTTGCGCGGCCCGGAACCTTCTGCTACAATAGGTCCTATAGGTTGGAGCCCTCGCGCCGGGCCCCGCGGGAGCGCGCTGGCGCGGCGGCCATTACGCACTGGCGGCTGGTCCCCTCACGACAGGAAGGACGATGATGAGCGTTACGTACCCCTCGCAGCGAGTGGCGGTGCTGGTGGACGTTCAGAACATGTTCTACTCGGCCTACGATTGCTTTCGCGGCCGGTTGAACTACAAGAAGCTCCTCGACACGGCAGCGGCCGGCCGCCACGTCGTTCGCGCCCTCGCCTACGCGATGCGCGATGGCAACAACCAGAACTCCTTCTTCACCATGCTGCGCGAGGTCGGCTACGAGTTGCGCACCAAGGAGCCCCGCGTGCGCCCCGACGGCACGCGCAAGGGCGGCTGGGACATCGGGATCACGATTGACGCGCTGATGCTGGCCCCCAAGGTGGACGTGGTCGCGCTCGTGAGCGGCGACGGCGACTTCGTGGAGCTGGTGCACGCGCTGCGCACCCTAGGCGTTCGCACGGAGGTCTACGCCTTCGAGCGCAGCGTGGGCCGCGAGCTACGCGATGTAGCCGATCTCTTCACTCCCATCGGCGAGGAGATGATCTTCCGCGACGCGCGGGCCGATGCCGAGCCCTATGCAGCGGCGCCCGAGCCCGCGCCCCAGCCCAGGCCCGCGGCGCCCACCCGCCCACCGGCGCCTGCCCAACCGGTCCGCACGCCGCCGCCCCCCGCCCCGCCGCGCATCTCCAGCTTCGGCGCCGGCATCCTCAACGATGAACCCCAGGAGGAGGCCCCCGCACCTCCGCCCCGCCCATCCCGGGCGCGCAGCCGCAGTTCGCCCAGCTTCCTGGACCGCCTCGAGGCCGAGGACGAGGCTTGATCTTCCGCCATGCGGCGCCGCGCCTCCTCGGCCGCGGCCTCGGCGCCTATTTGGCTTGCGCCTTGGCCTCGGGCGCGGCCTTGACCTCGGGCGTGGCTTTCGCCTCCTCGGCGGTAAGCACCTGAAGCGTGTCGCCGACCTCGATGCGCTTGGCCGCAATGGTGCCGGGTGGCAGCTCCAGCGTGCTGTGGGCTCTGCGGCTCGACCGGTTCAGCGTCCCGGGCGGCACGTCCGGATAGACGGCCACCACCCGCATCTCGCGGTCCAGAAACACCACATCCAGGGCGAACTTCATGCCCACCATGTGGATCGCGTAGCAGGGCGTCAGCAGCATCCCTTCGCCCGGCTCGATGCTGGCGCGGCCCAGGAAGCCCTTGCGGCGCGTCTCGAACGTGTCGGCGATGGCCAGGCGCGAGGCCACGACGTTGCCCTTCGTGAGGTTGCGGCAGACCATGGACGGCGGGTCCTGCTTGGCATCCGGTTCTTTGGCAGCGCGCGGCTCCTGCGCCTTCTCGCCTGCCGCGCACAGCACAGCGACAAGCCACAGCCCCAGGCATCTCCACGCGGTTGCCACTTCCCACACCCCCGTAGGGTGCGCATGCTTGCACACCTTCCCAGTCCCGCGTGCGGGTACGCACGCCCTCCAATATTGTAGCATCCGCCCCACGCCTTGCAACATGCCGTCGCGCGCGCTGGAGTCGCCGCAGCCAGTGCGCCTCTCCCGAGGGGACCGCCGCTGAAGCGTCGGGCTCTCCCCGGGCATCTGGGCGCCGGCGTCGCGGCGCTCGCCCTCGCCTACGTCAAGCGGCCGTCCATGAACTGTACGACCCAGAGAAGGACCCCACCGAGCTCGGGAATGTGGCCGAGCGGGCCGAGCCCCCGTATTGGTCTTGTCAACACGGCGCGAAGCTGCTATCATTTGGGTCATGCGGCTGTCACATCGCACACGGCTGGGCTGGCATCGTTTCCTGTTGGGCTGCGCCGTGCTGGGGGCAGTGGCCGTGTCGCACACCGCGGCGGGCGAGGCCGAGCCGGACGCCACAGCCAGAGTCCTCGTGCCCGGCCTCGACCTCGAAATCGTGGCCACAACGGCTCTGCGCTTCACCCCCGACCACACCCGCACCTATGCGGCGCGCCTGGCCGACGCCGCCCGCCAGCTCTTCGATTCCGGCGGCAGCACTCCCCCCGGCAACCCCGAGCCCACCTATCGCGTTCTGGTCGAACACGCGGGCACCATCGAGCTCGGCAGCACGCCCTACGTCCTGGCCACGCGCGGCCGCGTGTTCCGCGAAGGCGAATTCAGCGGTGGCGAAGAGCGCCGCTGGTTCCTGCGCGTCAAGCGCGACTGCGTGGTGCGCTTCAGCGTCATGCGCCGCTCCGGCGACGCCTTCGTGGTGCCGATCCAGGCCGTTCTCAAGGAGCCGCCTACCCCCGACGAGGAGGCCTACGGCGGCGTCGAGATCGCCGCCGCCGTGCGCACGGCCTCCGACGCCAAGCCCTGGTGCCCCCTCACGCGCGACGAGGCCAGGGCCAAAGCCCTCGCCGCCCTCGTGCCCCCGGCCCAGAGGCTCCAACTCCAGATCGCCCGCCAACTGGTCGAGGTCCGCACCACCCGCCTCGTGCCGCCTACGAGCCCCTCAGGCAACGCCGCTGCCCAGTGGGCGCTCCTGCCTGCCGAAGTCACCCTCGCCAATCTCGCGCCCTGGGTGCTCCTCCACGCCAGAGTCAGGACCCCGGCCAAGAGCCCGCGCGGACGCGGCCTCTATGCCGTCGAGGCCGACCTCTCGGGCGCCGTACCTCCCGGCAAGGACAAGCTGGTTCACGGACGGGCCTCCGAGGTCCCCCGCGACGAGTCCCCGCCCCCCCAGGAGATCACCGAGCTTCGCTGGGCGCTCAAGTAGCACACAAGACCCGTGCCAACGGACACTACGGACAAGATGGACGGTACGGCCTGCCCCGCAATGCGCCCACGCGTGGTTGAGTCCACGGTGTCTATCGTATCCATTCTGTCCGTCATGCCCCTGAGGAGCCCGTCATGCCTGCCACCGTCGTCGCCACGCAGCTCTACGGTTGGACACAGCCCGAGAACTTCCCCAACCGCCCGCCGCTCATGGAGCGGCTTGACGAGGCGTTCGCCGCCATCAAGCGTGCCGGCATAGACAACGTGGAGGGCGACACGGCCATGGCCGCCGACCCGCGCTTCACCGCCGCCCTCGAGCGCCACAAGCTCGGCTTCCCGGCTTCCTACAGCGGCGGCACCTTCCACATCGAGGACGAAGCCCCCAAGTCCATCGCCGCCATGGTTGCCAATGCCAGGGTGGCGAAGGAGCTCGGCGTGCGCGTCATCAACTGCAACCCCGCCGTCAAACCTGGCGGCGCCGAGAAGACCGACGAGGAACTCGCCACCCAGGCCAAGTGGCTCGACGCTTGCGGCGACGAGCTCCGCGCCCTCGGCATCCGCTTCGCCCTGCACAACCACTCGCCCGAAATGCGCTCCGCCGCACGCGAAGTGCATTCGTGGATGAGCGGCACCGACCCTGCGAACGTCTGGTTCAACGCCGACGTCGAATGGATCCGCCACGGCGGCGGCGACCCCGTGGCCCTGCTCGAGGTCTACGGCCGCCGCACCGCCTCGCTCCACGTGCGCGATGCGATCGGCACCACCTGGGTGCAGGCCCTCGGAGAGGGCGACATAGACTTTCCCGCCATCGCGGCCGTCCTTAAGCGCAAGGGATTCGCCGGTCCCATCTCCATCGAGCACGCCACGATGCAAGGGACCCAGATCACTCGTAGCTTTGAGGAGAATCACAGGATCAGCCGCGACTTCATCCGCCGCGTCTTCGGTGTGTGACCCACCGATGCGAAGGGACTTCAGCACCATCCAGCTCGACATCTCCTGGTCTTTCGCCGAGTGCACCGCGCGCGAGACGGGCTACATCACCCACGGCTACCACCGCTACCCGGCCAAGTTCATTCCGCAGGTAGCGGCGCGCCTCATCCGCGAGCACTCGGCGCCGGGCGACGTCGTGCTCGACCCCTTCATGGGTTCCGGCACCACGCTGGTCGAGGCCCTGGTGGCGGGCCGGCGGGCGCGCGGCTGCGACCTCAATCCCGCCGCCCTCATTGCCGCGCGTGCCAAGACCACGCCCATCGCGCCCGACCGCCTGCACGTCGCCCTCCGCCGCTTCGAGCAGCGCCTCGCCTGGCTGACCGAGGAGCGCCGCGGCCCCACCCTCTTCCCCCCACCCGAGCCCATCCTGCCCCTGAATCGGGAGCGCCTCGACTGGTGGTTCCCCCGCGGCCAACAGCGATCGCTCGGCACCATCCTGGCCCTCATCGAGGCCGAGGAGGACCCCGCCATCCGCGCCTTCCTGCGCTGCGCGTTTTCGCACACCCTCAAGACCGCCTCCTACTGGCTCATGAAGAGCAGCAAACCCACCCGCGACAGGGCTAAACTCGCCCTCGGCGTCCCCGACCCTGTGCGCCCACTGCTGCGCCACTTGCGGAAAATGCAGCGGGCCAACCTCGTCTTCTGGCACACCGTGCCCGATGCCCTCCGCTGCAGACCCCAGCGCGCCTGCGACCTGCGACTAGCCGACGCCCGCCGCCTGCCCTGGAGCGCCCGGAGCGTCGCCCTGGTGGTCACAAGCCCTCCGTACGTAACCTCTTACGAATACGCCGACCTGCACGAGCTGACCACCCTGTGGCTCGGCCACACCGTTGAAGAAGGCGGGCCCCGTCGTCGCGAGACCCGGGACAGGGACCTCCCGCCCGCAGTCCCTCCCCTCGTGAAGGCTGGCTTCATTGGCTCGGCTGCTGCGCGCAGCCGCGAGCGCGCCGAGGCCGATAGCCCGCTCGCCCGCGAGATCGTCGCCGCGCTGCGCCTGCGTAGCCTGGCCAAGGCCGAGGAGGTGCGCCAGTACTTCCTCGATATGCAGACCGCCTTCCGGCAGATGCGCCGCGTGCTCAGGCCAGGCGGCACCCTGTGCGACGTCATCGGCAACACCGCCCTCGATGGCGTGCCCATCCTCAACGCACAGGTCCACGTCGAACTCCTTGAACATCTTGGGCTTACGCTGGTGGATGTCGTCAAACGGGCTATCCCCGTCAAGACCCTGCCCCAGGTGCGCAACCCCCAGAGCGGCAAGTTCACCTCCGACAAGGGCTCTGCCGTCCACGCCTACCCCGAGGAGTTCATCCTCATCGCACGCAAGTGAACCCAAGAAACAGACCTCGCGGGGAAGCACGGACATAGATGGACGCCAACGGGCACCAGGGTCTGGCCGTACGCATCAGCGTCGGTATCTGTCCTCATCGGTCCATGTCGGTCTGTGGAACGCCTCTTCCGCGCCCACCCGAGGGAGCAACTCCCCTTGCCTGCGGGCGGTGCAGTATGTGGTCAATGCACGCAGTCTCTCTATGGGGCAGAGAGACCGCCGAGATTGCAGACCTACGCTGGGCCGCCGAACAGCCGTCGGAGCCAGGCGACGATGTCAAGGGGTTCGGTGAGGCCGACGGGGAGGATGACGTGCGCGGTGGTGTCGTCTAGCACGCGCACTTGGCGATTACCCAGCGAGGCGAACCGCTCGGCCAGCTTGGCGCGGTCGAGATACCGCACGAGCAGATAGCCCTTGCGCCGAGCAACACTGGTGATCTTGAACGGCTCGAGGTAGATGCGCAACTCGTGTCTTGCTAAAAGCTTGCGTACTGGCTCCGGGCAGGCGCCGTAACGGTCGGCCATCTCGTCGCCCACGGCGGCGAGCTCTTCCAGAGTGGCGGCGTGCGCGAGCTTGCGATAGATTTGCATGCGCTGCGCATCATCCGGGATATATTCTATTGGCAGATAGGCATTTAGGTCAATATCCACGTCCACTTCGACCCGTTCGACGACCGGCTCGTGGCGCAGTTCCTTCACGCTGGCCTCGAGGAGCTTGCAGTAGAGGTCGTAGCCAATGGCGGCGATGTGGCCGCTCTGTTCGACGCCGAGGATGTTTCCTGAGCCGCGTATCTCCAGGTCGCGCATGGCGATGCGGAAGCCGGCACCCAGTTCATCGAACTCCTCGATGGCCTTGAGACGATGCAGGGCGACCTGGGTTAGGGGCTTCTCGGGCGAGACAAGGAAGTAGGCATAGGCCCGGTGCTTGTAGCGGCCGACGCGTCCGCGCAGCTGGTGGAGCTCGGCCAAGCCGAACTGGTCGGCGTTGTTGACGAAGAGGGTGTTGGCGCGCGGGATGTCGAGCCCACTCTCGATGATGGTGGTGGAGACGAGCACGTCGGCCTCGCCGTTGACGAAACGGGTCATGTGCTCTTCGAGCTCGTGCTCGTTCATCTGGCCGTGGCCGATGATGAAGCGGGCCTCGGGGACGAGCGCCCGCAGGTGGTGGGCGACCTCCTCAATGTTGTAGACGCGATTGTGCACGAAGAAGACCTGGCCGTCACGCGCCATCTCGCGCAGGATCGCGTCGCGGATCAGGTCGGGGCTGGGGCGGCAGACGCGGGTGCGGATGGTGAGGCGGTCCTGGGGCGGGGTGTTGAGGGCCGAGATGTCGCGGATGCCGAGCAGGGCCATGTGCAGGGTCCGCGGGATCGGGGTAGCGGTCATGGTCAGAATGTCCACGGTGGCGCGGAGGCGCTTCAGCCGCTCCTTGTGCTCAACCCCGAAGCGCTGCTCCTCATCCACCACCACGAGGCCGAGGTCGCGAAAGCGCACGTCACCGGAGAGCAGGCGGTGGGTGCCGATGAGGATGTCTACGCCCCCTTCGGCCGCCCGGCGCAGCACCTCGCGCTGCTCGGCCGGGCTGCGGAAGCGGCTGAGGACCTCGACGACGACCGGATAGTCGGCGAACCGCTCGCGGAAGGTGCGGAAGTGCTGCTGGGCGAGCACTGTGGTGGGCACGAGCACGGCCACCTGCTTGCCGGCGGCCACGGCCTTGAAGGCGGCGCGCATGGCCAGCTCGGTCTTGCCGTAGCCCACGTCGCCGCACAGCAGGCGGTCCATGGGGCGCGGCTTCTCCATGTCGGCCTTGATTTCGTCGCTCGCCGTCAGTTGGTCGGGCGTCTCGGTGTAGGGGAAAGCGCGTTCGAACTCCGCCACCAGCGGGTCGTCGGGCGGGTACGGGATCCCGGGCATCTGCGACCGGATGGCTTGGACGTGGAGGAGGTCCTGCGCAAGGTCCCGGACCGCCTCGCGCACAGCGGCCTTGCGGGTCTCCCACTGGGTGCCGCCGAGCTTGGAGAGCGTGGGCCGCACGCGGAGCGAGCCGACATACTTCTGCACGAGGTCAATCTTGGTGGCGGGGACGTAGAGGAGCACGTTGTCGGCGAACTCAAGGGTGAGGAAGTCCTCGAGCTCGCCCCGGCGATTCAGGCGTTCCATGCCGCGGAAGCGCGCGATGCCGTGGCTCACGTGCACCACGGTGTCGCCGCGCTCGAGGTCGAGAAAGCTCTCGACGGGAGCCGTGGCCCGCCGGCCGGGCCGCCGGCGCTGGGCGTAGCGGTTGAAGATCTCGTGGTGGCCCACGCACGCGAAGCGCAGGTCGCGGAACTCGAAGCCGGCCGACAGGAAGCCCTCGCGGTACTCCAGCCGCTCTGGGCGCGGGAAGTCGGCGTCCTTGAGCAGTTCCTGGAGCCGCTCGCGCTCGCCGGCGTTGGCGCAGAAGATCGCCACGACATCGTTGGAACGCGTCAGGCGGTCCAGCTCTGCCACGATGCTGGCGAGCTGGCCGTCGAAGCCCTGAGTGGAATGAACGTCGAAGGTCTCTGCCCCCTCCTCAGCGCCCGTGTAGACGCTCTGAGTGTGCAGGATGGGCCGGCGCGAGAGGGCACTGTAGAGGGAGTCGAAGCCGAGCAGCTCTTCGCTCGCGCCGAGCTGCTCGGCCGCGCGCTCGGCCCGCTGCTGGACCTCCAGCGGCTCATGCACGCACACCCAGGCATCCGCGGGCAGGAAATCGGCCAGCGACCGCGCCGCGCCCTGAGTCGCCTGCACCACTTGCCGGCCGCTCAATGCCACCACCTCGCAGGACTCCAGCCGCGCGTCGGACCGCTGCGTCTCGATGTCGAAGGTCCGGATCGACTCCACCTCGTCGCCGAAGAACTCGATGCGGCAGGGCTTGGCCGTGGCCAGGGCGAAGAGATCGAGAATGCCGCCGCGGACGCTAAACTCGCCGGCCGTCTCGACCATGGGCACGCGCCGAAGGCCGCGCTCGACCAGCCACTCCGCGAGCGTTTCCAGTGTGTGGCGCTCCCCAACACGGATCGTCAGAGTGCTCCGCGCCACGGCCTCGGGCGACGGGACTGGCTGGAGCAGGGCCTGAACGGCGGCCACGACGATCCGGGGGGCAGGCTCGGGACCCGCCTTACACAGGCGGCGCAGGAGGCCGAGGCGCTGCGACTGCGCGAGGCCGGGGAAGGGGCTCTCGCCGGGCGCCGTCTCCCAGGCGGGGAACAGCGTGGGGAAGTCCGCGGTGAAGAGGCGTAGGTCCTCGGTCAGTTCCTCGGCCGCCTCGACCGACGGGGCAACGACCAGCAGCGGACGGCCGGCCTCGCGCGACAGGGCAGCCAGGAAGCAGGCGACAGAGGATCCCCATAACCCACCGGCCGCGCCCCCCCTGCCGGTAGCCAGGCGGCGGACCAGGCGACGCAGGCGCTCGTCGCCCTGAAGACGGGAAATCAGAGACGCCATCCCGTCCCAGTCATTCTTGTCCAGGGCACCCGACGGCGGGCGCGGTGTACGGCGAGCGACGCTGGCCGCCGCTCCTGGCCCGCGTGCGCGACGCACGGGGCGGGAAGTAGAGTGCCCGGCGCCGCGCCAGCGGCGTCGGGCACCCCGGTGTCGAGCCGAAATCGGTCGGTGGCCTGAGCCGACTCGCACCGTCTGGCTCTACTAGGCAACGCCGCCACGCGAACAGCCACAGCGCATCCCGGCGCCGGTGCCTGGCGGCACTGCCCGCAGCGAGGCGGCGAGATTACTTCTCTTCCGCCTTCTCTTCCTTCTTGACCTCTCCCTTTGCCTCTTCCTTCTTCTCTACCGGCGTAGCCGTGCTCGGCTCGGCCTTCTTGGCTGTGTCAATCGCCGGCTTGGTGGCCGGGGGCTTTGGCTTGGGGGGAGGCGGGGCCGCCTCTTCGCCGCACCCGACCAGTCCAGCGCCCATGAATGCTGCTGCCGCCGCCGCCAGAAGCCACTGTCTCATGGCTCCTCCTTTTCAACACAGAGGGACCCGTGGCTACCCCACTTGCCGACCGCGGCTGGCGCCTGCACGCGCCGCGCCGCCGAACCCAGGGCCGACACCTGCCGACGCCTGTGTTACACACCCTGTGATGCTAGCATCGTGGCCATCGCCTGTCAAGTGCAAAATGCTTTTTCCCAAGGCTGCGCAGGCGCCGGGCTCGGCACCGTGCTTGACTCGCCGCGCGTGCCCGGCGTATAATCCGACTTGGCTGGCGTCAAAGCAGTTCGTACTCACCCACCGAAGACTGGCGGCCCGCCGCGCGATGAAGAAGCTTCTTGCGTCCCTCGTGGTGCTGGCGGCACTCGCCGTAGGCGGCTGGTTCGCTGCCAGCTACCTCGGGTTCGCCTGGCTGCCGGGCACCGAGGGGCCGGCGGCGCGCGTCCTCCCGCGCGCGGAGTGGGAGCCCTACGGCTACCAGGTCCGCGAGGGGCCGCGCGCGCGGGCCTACAACCTGCCGGTCGTCGTGACACTGGCACCCGAGGGCGAGGCCACGGTGCGCGTGCTCCTCGATCTCCAGGACCCGCAGAACTACTACTTCGCCGAGCTGACACGCTCCCGCGTGCGCCTCTGCAAGGTCGAGAGCGGGCTGGAGTCCGAGTTGGGCGTCGCGCGCCCCTGCCGCCTCGCCGTCGGAGCCAACAAGGTCATCCTCAAGCGGCGCTACGACACTCTCGAGGTCGTGCTCAACGACGTGGTGGCCGCAGCGGCCGAGGACGAGTCGTTTCACGGCGGCAGCATCGGAGCCGGCGCGCGGGGCCCAGGCGCGACCCTCAAGGTGGGCACCCCACAGCCCTGCGACCCGATCTACTTCGCCGACGATTTCATGAAGGGCGCCACGGAGGGCGACGGCTGGAAGCCTGTGGCCGGCAGCTGGAACCTGGCCACGCTGCGCAACCCCAGCCTGTCGAGCAATGCCTTCTACTACGTCGGCTCGGCTTCCGGCGGAAAGCCGGCGGCAGCGGTCCGCGGGGAATGGTTCTGGGATAACTACCGCTTCCGCGCCGCCGCGTGCAGCGCGGGGCCGGGCGACGTGGGCCTGTACTTCTACTACCGCGATGCGGACAACTGCTATCTCTTCCGCTGGAACGCCGCGCGCCAGCCCGACGGCTCGGCCGGCCGCCGCCAGCTCCTCAAGCGCTGGCACGGCGAGGAGACAGTCCTGGCCCAGGCCCCCGGCGGCTACCAGCCGGGCGTGTGGTACGAACTCGAGACCGAGGTCACCGGCGCCCGCATCCGCACGTTCATTGACGGGCACGAGGTCTTCAGCGTCACGGACGGCGCGCTCTGCTTCGGCCAGGTAGGCCTGCACACCGCGGTCCAGGCGCCCGCCGAAGCGCACTTCGATGACACGCTGGTGCAGAGCGTGCGCGGGTTCGAAGATGATTTCTCGGTGCCCGCGCTGGGCCGCTGGCGGCCGCTGGGCGGCTCGTGGGAGCCGCGCTCGGAGGAGGGCCGCCACGCCTGCGTGGCCACGGCCGACGCGCCGGCCAAGGCCGTCGCCGGGAGCTCCCGTTGGCGCGACTACACACTCGAGGCGGGCGTGCGCCTGCCCCAGCAGATGGTGCCCGCCACCGAAGTGGGCGTGGTCAGCCGGTATCTGGACGAGACGAACTACGCGCTGTTCGCCTGGCAGCCGGCCGCCGGGGCCGTGCGCTTCGAGGCCACGGTAGACGGCAAGCGGGTGGCCCAGGAGCACGCCATCGCCCACAAGGCCACGGCGGGGACCCGCCACGTCCTCAGCGTCGAGTGGCGGGGCGCCGTGGCCACGGCACATCTCGACGGGCAACCCGTGGCCAGCGCCTGGGTGCCCGGCCTGCCGCGCGGGGCCGTGGGGCTCTACGCCGCCGAAGCCCAGCAGCCGAGGTTCGAGGCCGTGCGCGTCCGCTTCCCCCTCCCTCCCGAGCCCGTGCTCACCACCCACGAGATCTTCTCCCGGGAACTGACCATGGAGGTCTGGGCCGGCGCCGCCAACGACTGGGAGCCCGTCTCCGAGGCCCTCGATGGCGTGCCGTCCGAGGTCTACTGGCACCGGGCCGACTTCTTCGGCGACGCGACCATGGAGATTGACCTCAAGGGCGAGGCGGCCCGCGCGGCGGCCGAGGGCAAGCAGCCACGGGCCGTGCGCCTGGTGCTCTCGGCCGACTCGCCGAAGACGGCGCTCTCGGGCTACAGCTTCGTGCTCACGTGGCCCGATGCCGCCAAGGGCGAGACCGCCTACCGCGCGCTCCTCACCCGCAACGGAGCCGAGGCCGCCCAACGCACCGTAGCCTTCGAGGCACCCGTGCGCCGCCTGCGCTTCGAGCGCTTGGGCAACTACATCATGGCGTCGGTCAACGACGAGCCGCTCCTCGCCGCCAAGGACCCGCAGCCGTTGCCCGGCTGCCGGGCCGCCTTCGCCGCCCACAACCTGCCGATCCCGCGTCAGGACGTCGTGGTCTTCTCCGACACCGTGAAGGTCTACACCTTCAGCCGGGCCAGCAGCGACTGGCGCCCCGCCGCCGGCACCTGGGAGATCAGCAACCGCTGGGAGTGCGACCCGCGGTGGTCGTTCTTCTCCGGCGTGCCCGACGCCTCGTCGCTCGCCGCCATCTGGAACAAGAACGCCTTCGACGGCGACGTGAGCGTGGAGTTCGCCGTCGGCCCGAAGATGGACACCTCGAAGGGCGGCACGGCCTACAAGTACACCCGCGATTTCAATGTGACAATCTGCGCGGACGGGCAGGACCTGAGCAGCGGCTACAGCTTCCTCTACGGAGGCTGGGACAACAAGGAGACAGCGATCACACGCGGCAACACCGTGGTGGCCCGCTGCGACTCGGTGATCCCACGCTCCTCCGGCATTCACCGCCGCTGGTTCTACCTCAAGGCCGAGAAGCGCGGGAACACTCTCAACTTCTTTGTGGACGGCGTGCGGGTGCTCACCTACAAGGATCCCGACCCGCTCCCGGGGAATCGAGTCGGCATCTGGACGTGGGGCAACGGCATCATGGTGAGCCGCGTGCGCATCAGCGCGAGGGCGCTGGGGGGCACGGAGCCGCCGGGTGCCGCCTACGCCCCCTGCCGCACACTCTACACGCCGTGAGCGTGCTGCACCCTGTCTCGCGCGCGGGCTAGCGGGTCACCCGTCTCGGGCGCACCTCAGCTCACTTCGCGCCCAGGCCCTCCCTCGTCATCCACCAGCAGCAGCAGTTGCTCGGTCTTGATCCGATCCTCGGCCGACGACTTCACCACGAGCACACGGGCTGTGCCCTTTCGCAGCACGTCCAGGCTCGGCACCCGTATCCGGCTCTGGCACATGGGGCAGTAGAGCGTGTGGTTGGCGGTCTCCGCCTTCACCAGCATGCGATACTGGCACGTGCAGGCCAGCACATAGCGCTCGGTCTCACGATAGGCCTTCTCGTTGACGGCTTGCCCGCCGGGCGGCACGAGCATGGCGCCTCCGCACGCGGGACAGCGAATCTGGAACCCCGCCATCCGCTCCTCGGCCACCAGCCGCTGGCCACACCCGCACTGGAACTTGAACCGCTTGCCCATCTCATCTCTCCTTCCCCGCACAGGGAATCCTACCCCACCCGGGCCGCCGTGTCAACTCGGCGGCCGGACGCCCAAGCCCGGCCGCATTACGCACTTGATCCGCCGCCTGCGCCGGCGTACCATGCCGCCCATGCCGCGGCGGGACTCGGCGAACGTGGCCGGCCCACCGCGCACACTGCAACACGAGAGGAGCCATCTCTGTGGCCAAGGATCGCCTGAATGTGGCTGTCATCGGGCTCGGGATGGGGCGCCATCACCTCAAGGACTACCACGCGAACCCCCGGGCGCGCGCCGTCGCCCTCTGCGACGTGGACACGGCGCGCCTGGCCCAGTTCGCCGCCGAATGCCAGATTCCCCAGGATCGCTGCTTCACCGACCATCGGGCGATGCTGGCCCAGGCCAGGGCGCTGGAACTCGACGCCGCCAGCGTGGCCCTGCCCAACGCCTTCCACGCTCCCGTGACGATTGACTGCCTGCGGGCCGGCCTGCACGTGCTGTGCGAGAAGCCCATGGCCATGAACGTGGCGCAGGCCAAGGCCATGCTGGCGGCCGCGAAGAAGGCCCGCCGGCGGCTCATGATCAACTTCTCCTACCGCTTCATGCCCCAGACCCGCTCGCTGAAGAGCTTCGTAGACAGCGGGGCCATCGGCGACATCTACTACGGGCGCACAGCCTGGTATCGCCGCCGCGGCCTGCCCGGCTTCGGCGGCTGGTTCGGCCAGAAGAAGCTCTCGGGCGGCGGGCCGATCATTGACCTCGGCGTGCACCGCATTGACATGGCCATGTGGCTCATGGGCAGCCCCAAGCCCGTGTCGGTGTCGGCCAGCACCTATAACGTCATCGGCGCGCGCATTGCGAAGGAGCTCAAGAAAGAGTTCGACGTTGAGGATATCGGCGGCGCCCTGATCCGCTTCGACAGCGGGGCCACGCTCATCGCCGAGGCGAGCTGGGCCGGCTTCACCCAGAAGCGCGAGGAGATGATCACCCAGCTCCTCGGCACCAAGGGCGGCCTCCTGCACTCCAACGTCAACGAGACCTACGAGTTCGAGGCCCGCCTCTTCACCGAGCACGACGGCGCGCTGTGGGAGGCGAAGCTCCAGCAGGGCCTCGTCCCCTGCCCCACCGCCTACCAGGAGTTCGTGGAAGCCTGCCTCGAGGGCCGCGAAACCATCGCTCCGGGCGAGCACGGCCTGGCCGTCCAGCAGATACTCGACGCCATCTACAAGTCGGCCGCCACGGGCAAGGAGGTGCGAGTCAGCCAGTGAGTTCCAAGCCGACCCTCGTCGCGGTGGCGGCTCACGCCGATGATGCCGAACTCAACGCCGGCGGCGCCCTGGCCAAGTGGTCCGACCAGGGCGGCGCCATCCACATTCTCATGGCCACCGACAACTGCTCGGGCTCGATCATTCCGCCGAACGGAGATGAGGCCGCCGCGCGCCGCCTGCCCCCGGCCGAGACCATGGCCATCCGCCGCCGCGAGCAGGAGGCCGCCGCCGCGCTCCTGGGCGCGCAGGTCCATTACCTCGACTATCCTCAGCGCCACTACTGGGACGGCCATCGGGCCGTCAGCATCGGCTATGGCCATGTCCCAGCCCCCGTCTCCGCCACCCTGTCTGCCACCCCGCACTCCGCAACCCGCGGCCCGCAGTTGCCCCCCCTCATCATCGCGTTCCAGCAGCCCGAGCACGTCGCGCGCCTGGCCGACCTCCTCGCGGCGCTCGAGCCCGACCTCGTGCTCACGCAGACCCCGCTCGACCTCGACCCCGAGCACCATGCGGTGGCCTCGATGGTCTGGCAGGCGTTCCAGCGCCGCAAGGCCGACCTGGCGCACGCGACGCTGCGTTTCTGGACCCCTGGCAGTTCGTGCCAGGGCGGGCTCCTCGACCCCGGTTACGACTGGATCGAAGACATCTCCGAGCACTACGAGCGCAAGCTCGCCCTCTGCCGCTGCCACGCCAGCCAGATGACGGCCCTGCGGCTGGACATGGTGGCCCGGCGCGCTGCCCAGTGGGGGCGCCGAATCGGTGTCCGTTATGCTGAACCCTTCAAGTCGGCCACTCTCTGAGCGAGCGGCATGGGCGTCCTGCCGCCTCCTCGGGGCCCTTGCCCTCGCCTGCGCCCTTGGAGGCTGCAAGAGGGACTCCGAGGCCGAGGGCCGTGACCCAGCCCACTGCGTCGTGCCTGCCCCACGCCAGTTCGAACTGAGCGGCGAACAGCCGCTCGGACCCGCCGTGCTCGTGGTGCCCGGCACGCCATCGGACCTCGTGCTCTCGGCTGCCGAGGAGATCAACCTGCGGCTTCGCGAACTCGGCCACCCGCCCCTGCGCGTGGTGTCGGCCGGGTCGCCGGACGAGGCGGCCTTCGCCGGCCGCCGCATCGAGCTGGCCATCGCCCCGGGAGCCGCCCAGGGGCGCCCGCAGGGGTACGCCATTGACAGCACCGGTCCCACGCGCGTGCGTCTTGTGGGGCGGGACGCGCAGGGCCTGCTCTGGGCAGCCGTGACCCTGCGCCGTTTGCTCCAGGCGGATCCCGGGGGCCGCCCCACCCTCACGTCAGCGATCGTGAACGACTGGCCCGACTTCCCCCTCCGGATGGTCAACCCGCTGACCCGATACCCCAGGGAGCGGACTGAGGCGGGCCTCCTCGATGCCCTCCGGCGCCGGCCCGACGAGCCCGGCCGCTACGCCGACGCCTACGCGCACGAGACCAAGGCGGCCCTGGACTTCCTGGTGCGCCTGAAGCTGAACCTCGCGTGGCTGCCGCTGGGAGGCGTGCCGCACACGCTCGACGCGCTGGAGGCCGCTGCCGGGACCCGTGAGAAGGCAGAGCTTTTCCTGGCCGCCTTGCGTCGCGTAACCGACTACGCCCGGGCGCGCGGCGTCACGGTCTGCGAGGCCGTGCCCTGCGACGTGGGCGTCTCGCCCGCCGACGACACGGACCCCGAAGTCTCGCGTTGCGCGCGGCACCACACCACGAGGCGATACTACTGCTGGAGCCTCGATGACCGCATCCGCCGGCGAGCTGAGCAGGCCGCGCGTCTGCTCGGCCAGGCGGGCTACGGCCTGGTCCTGCTGCAACTGCCTGACACGCGCTACGCCGATGCGAACCTGTGGGAGCGCCGTTGCCAGGCGTGCCGGACGCGCTGGGGCGAGGACCGCGCCACCGCCGATGCCCACCTGCTCAACCTGTGGCACCGCGTCTTCCGGCAGCACGCGCCGGCAGTATCCCTGCTCGCGGTCCCCTCTCCAGCCGACCCGGGCATCCTGCTCCACCCGGACCACCCGACGCATGATCGCCTGCGGGCCTACTGGGCCTCGCTGCATGAACACCTCGACGCGCCGCAGAGCTTCGCCGTGGCGGTGCGCGAGAGCGCGCAACCTGCTATCGAGGCGTTCTCGCGCCTCGTCAAGCCGCGCCCCCTCTATGTGCTATGGAACACCGACTCCACGGCGGGCGATGATGCGTGGTGCCCGCTCTTCTCGAGCCGGGCCCGCCACGCCGTGACGTTCGCACGGGCAGGCCGTATGGCTGGCGTGCTGGCCACCTCGACGTCGTGCTCGCTCCTTGCGGCAGCCGCCGGCGCCCAGTACCTGTGGAATGCGGATTCGCCCGGAGCGGAGCCGTGGGCGGGGGATCTGAACGTCGAGCGTGATGGCTCGGAGCCTGCGGCGTTCTTCGGCGCGGCGCTGCCGCCGCTGCTGGCCGCGGCCTATGGCGACAAGGCGGGCCCCGCGCTCGCCGAGGTGTTCCTCGGGTGCGTTAGCCCATCGTACTGCGCCCTGCCCGGCGACGTCGCGCGCCTGGCCGAAACGGCCAACTCGGCGTCCCGGATGCGGCAGCAGTATGCTGCTCTGGTGCGCGCCAGCGCCAGCCTCGAGCGCGTCTGGCAGCGGTTCGAGACGGGCGAGCGACAGCTCATCTACACCGACGCCGCGCCCTCCTTCTACGGCCTGACGGAGCAGGTCGCCCACGCGCGGGTGTGGGCGAGCTACCATTCGGTGCACCTCGGGGTCGCCGAGGCCCTTCGAGCCGGCCGTTCCCGGCGCGCCATCGCGGCGGAACTCAGCGACGCGATCCCGCGCGTCGCGGCCGACGCGGCGACGGGGAGGCGGCTGGTGGCCCGCGTGGCCGCTCGCCCGAGGGCCGGGGCCGCCGAGCCGAGCCATTGGGTGGCCCGCTCGTTGCGCGCGCTCGACAGTTCCGAGGCCGAGGCGGCCCTGGTGGGGCGGCTCGAGCGGCTGCTCAAGCTGGTCCGCGGCGCCTCGGTCGAGCTTCGCGAGCCGCTCGCCGCCGCCCCGGAGGCGCTGCCGTTGCTCCCCGAGGCGGCGGAGGCCCTCACGCTCCGTGGCAAGGGCGCCGCTCACCTGAGTCTCGTGCACTACCCCACGCAGGGCGGCGGCGGCAGCGCCATCCAGATCGAGGGCTTCACACAGCCCTGGCAGGATGGAGCCGCGGTGGGCTTCCCGGCGGCGGACGTGACGCGCTACGCGGGCGCCGCAAGCGCCCTGCGCTTCTACATCAACGGCGGCGGCGCGGGGGGCCAGCAGCTCACCTTCTGGCTCTACGCGCGCGGCGCCGGCGGCGACCCCGCGCCGTCCGACGCCAAGTGGCCCTACGTTTCGCTGGCCGACTATGTGGCCGTTGACGACCTCGAGGCCACCTGGCAGCTCGTGAGCATTCCCCTCGACCGCCTCTTGCCCAGAGGCTATACCCAGGTGACGGGCTTCGGGCTGAACAACGCCACGTACGGCGAGGTGTGCGGCCCGGTGTGGATTGACACGATGTATGTCGCGCCCGACGCCAAACCCGTCGAGGTCGAGGTGCCCGTGCAGGAACCGCCGGCTCAGCCGCCGGCCACGGAGGCGCGCGTCCTCGCCGTCGGTGTGCAGCCGACCACGGCCATGGCAGCCGACGGCCCGGTCAGCCGCCTGATGCTCGCCCTCAAGGTCGTGGGCAACGGCGCCCTCTCGAACGTCCGGATTGTCCTCCGCGTGATCGATCCGGACGGCGCGGAGTTGCTCACGCGCGAGGCCGCTGTGGCCGAGCGGATGCGCACGCCCTGGTGGTCGCCCTCGATCCGATGCCATCTCCCGCGTCTGGTGCCGAAGTGCCGGCTCGAGATGACCCTGGCGAGCGACGAGGTCCGCGGCACGGGCGCGGTGGAAATCACCTGGTAGGAGAGGCATCCGTGGGGTCTGCCGGTTGCGGGCGCCGTCTCGCCTTGCCCCTGCTCCTCGCTTTCGCGGCCGGCGGCGTTCGCGCGGCCGAGCCCGCCTGGCGGGCCACGGGCTGGGGCGGCGGCGGCTTCTTCTGGTCGTGCGCCTTCCATCCCACCCGCGACGGGGTGATCTACCTGGGGGGCGACGTGGGCGGCGCCTACAAGAGCGAGGACAAGGGCAAACACTGGCGCTTCATCAACCGCGGCCTCGCCGACTATGCAGTCTATGCCCTCGCGGCCAGCAAGGCCAGCCCCGACACGGTCTATGCGGGCACGGTCAGCGGCCTGTGCAAGAGCGCCGACGCGGGCGAGCACTGGGAGTTCCTCGATGAGACGGCCAAGGGCAAGCTCGACCTGTCGGTCGAGCGCGCCTCCAGCGTGCGCCCCATCGCGGCCGACCCGGCGAACGGCAGCATCGTCTACGCTGGCAGCCGGCACGGCAAGCTCTACAAGTCGGAGGACGGCGGCAAGTCGTGGCGGAGACTCGACTACCTCCAGGCATTCGCCGGCCAGCAGCGGACGACCGCGCCTCCGGCCTTCCGGGGCACGGGCTGCCTCGCCCTCACCTTCGAGAGCGAGGCCGGCGACTGGGACCGCAACGGGCGGGTGGAGAGGGGCTTCTTCCCCAAGGTGCTGGATGCCTCAGCGTACGCGCGAGCCGCGGCGCGGTTCTTCGTGCCCGCTGGCGCGCCGAGGCTCCAGGCCCAACTCGTGGTGCAGAGCGGCCCGAAGTGGCTGTGGCAGCAAGGCCCCTTCACCGATGCCAAGCCGGGAGAATGGGCGGAAGTCGCCCTCGACCTGGCCGGGCTGAAGGACCTGGCCGAGGTGCGGATCGTGTACTTCGTCGTCCGCTCGCCCGAACGCGGCTACAAGGGCGAGGTGTACCTCGATGCCTTCACGCTCCACCCCGCGGCCCAGGGCGGCAAGCCGCTCATCCTGGGCGACTGGGAGAAGCCGGGCGACACCGAAGGCTGGAATGCCAACCAGAAGATCAAGGACGCGCTGTTCGTCACCGAGGCGCGGCAGTCGGCCGACCTCGAGCGCAAGGAGAAGGGCGCCATCTCGTCCGTCGCGGTCGCGGCGAGCGATCCCAGGCTCCTGTTCATCACGAGCACCGAGTATGGCGTTCTACGGAGCGAGGACGGGGGCGCGACGTGGAAGCACCTCCCCACGCCCAGGAACGCGGCCTGCGTGGCGGTGGCGCCCAGCGACCCGAACACGGTGTATGCCGCCTTCCGGCAGGAGGGCGTTCGCCGCTCGGCCGACCGCGGCGCCACGTGGACCGTCGCCAATGCCGGCATCAAGCAGGGCTGCTCCATCCGCGAAGTCGCTGTGGACCCGCGCGATCCGAACGCCGTCTACTGCATCGGCGCGGCCAACTGGGAGGGCTACTTCTACCGCTCGACCGACGGGGGGAAGACCTGGGAGGAATCGCGAACCCTGAGGCGCGACTTCGATTCGGACCCCACGTGTCCCGAGGACTACGGCGGCCGCGCGACGGGCACCTGCCCGCTGAGCACGCCGAGCAACCTGGCCATCAACCCGCAACGCCCCGGCGAGCTGTTCATCGCGGCCAACTGGCGCAACGCCTTCAGCGCCGATGGTGGCAGGACGTGGGAGCAGCGCGACCGCGGCGCCGACATCACGTGCGCGACCGACCTCCGCTTCGTCGGCAGCAGGATCTACGTGACCGCGATGGACGAGGGCCTTCTCGCCAGCGAGGACAACGGCTCCACATGGCGCGTCCTGTGCCCCCTCAAGTACTCCACGGAGCTCAGCGGCCACCAATGGCGGGTCCACGTGTCGCCGAGCGCCGAGCGGATCGTCTCGACCTGCTCGCTGTGGGAGAAGCCGCTCAACTGCGCCGTGGTCAGTGACGATGGCGGTAGGACCTTCACCACCCACGCCGAGGGGCTACCCCCGCGCCGCCCCACGGCCAACACGATGTGGGGCGAGGGCTACGCCCGCGCCCTGGCCGCCGACCCCACCGACCCCAACGTGCTCTATCTGGGCATTGACGGCGACCCCGTGCCCGGCCAGAGCCAAGGCGGCGGGATCTTCAAGTCCACCGACGGAGGCCGCACCTGGGCGCCTCTGCCCGCGCAGCCGGGCAGCCGGCGGGTGTTCTACGGCCTGGCCGTGGACCCCACGAACCCGAGGCGCCTCTACTGGGGCGCGTGCGGCGCCGGCGGCGGGCTCTATCGGAGCGACGACGGGGGGGCGAGTTGGAGCCACGTGTTCAAGAACGAGGTCTGGGTCTTCAACGTGGCCGTGTCGCCCACGGGCGTGGTGTATTGCCCGGGCGCCAACCTCTGGCGCAGCGACGACCACGGCGCCACCTGGCGGAAGCTCACGAGCTTCGAGGGCTCCGTATCTATCGTCGGCCTCGAGATCAACCCGAAAGACGATCGGGTACTCTGGCTCTCGCGCGTCACCTGGGGCACGGGCGCGGTCGGCTCGGTACACGAGAGCCGCGACGGCGGCGCCACATGGAGCGACATCACGGGCGATCTGCCCTACGTCAAGCCCATCGTCCTGCGCTTCAATCCGGCCACGGACGAGCTATGGGCGGGCGGCGTCGGTCTGTTCAAAGCGTCCCGCCCTACGACCCCCAGACCTTCCTCAGCACCTTGAACATCTCGGGGTCGTGCTCGCGCACCTCGGGGCGCACGAAGGGGTAGAAGTCGTTGGTGCCGAAGTAGGCCTCGGACAACTCGGCGAAATACTCCTGGTCGTTGTTCAGCGCGTAGGCTCGCTTCCTGCCGCCCTGATAGTAGAGCACCGATTCGTACGACTTGCTCTCCACGGCCCGCTTGAACGCCGCCTTGATGTCAGGCTGATCGTAGCCGAGCACCTGATGGTGGTAGGCGTGGGCCAGTTCGTGCAGGACCATGTTCGGCTGGCACTCGGCCCAGTTGAGGAAGTTCGTCGGCCCGCCGATCTCGATGGACTTCTCTTTCTCCGGGTTGAAGCCGTTGTTCGCGAGCCAGCCGCGCGAGGGGTGGTAGCAGGCGCAGGCGACCTTGGGGTTCTCCTCGACCCAGATGCGCACCTGGCGCAGCTTCTCGACCGCGGGTGCGGGCACCACGCGCGCCACATCGTAGAGGCGCGCGGCCAGCAGCTTCAGCGTCTTCTCGCCCAGCTCCTTCTTCTCGTCGAGGAGCTTCTTGTGGACGAGCACGGTCCAGCCCTCGATGTTCTGGGCCGAGTAGTTCGCCGTGGGCTCGAAGGCGGGCTCTGCGGCCACAATCACGCACGCGGCGAGCAGCAGTGGGCTCATCGAGTTCCGTTTCCCCAAAGGCGTTGCCTCCCCATCCCACATTACCACATCCTCCGGCTGGATTGCAATCGGGGCTGAGCGCGGCTAGAATCGCCCTGCACGGCCGCCCTCCCGAACGCTCCAATTCGTTCGGGAGGGGAACGTTTCCGTGCCGGAAGCGGTCCCCACAACTGCCCTCCCGAAGGTATTGGGACCTTCGGGAGGGACGGCGGAAGGAGTCTCCAGATGGCAAAGCCACGCGCCGACAAGCCGAACGTGATCGTGTTCTTCACTGACCAGCAGCGGTGGGACGGTTCGGGCCTCTTCGGCAACCCGCTGGACCTGACGCCCAACTACGACCGCGTGGCCACCCAGGGCACTCACTGCCAGTTCGGCTTCACGTGCCAGCCGGTGTGCGCGCCGGCCCGGTCCGTGCTTCAG
This sequence comes from Planctomycetota bacterium, assembly GCA_035384565.1. Classification (NCBI taxonomy): domain Bacteria; kingdom Pseudomonadati; phylum Planctomycetota; species Planctomycetota bacterium. The sequence goes on from DAOOIT010000023.1 coordinate 49,479, forward strand.
ACCGGCCTCTACGCCACGGCCACCGGCACGTGGCGCAACGGTATTCCGCTGCGCCGCGGCCTGAGGACCCTCGCGCACCACTTCAACGACGCGGGCTACCACACGGGCTACATCGGCAAGTGGCACCTCGCGAGCCAGAGCGTCGTGCCGCCCGATGAGCGCGGCGGCTATCAGTACTGGCTGGGGGCCGACGTGCTGGAGTTCTGCTCCGACGCTTACGACTGCGTGATGTACGACGGCGACGGCCGCGAGGTGAAGCTGCCCGGCTACCGCGTGGACGCGCAGACCGACGCGGCCATCCGCTACGTGGACGCCCACCAGCACGAGCCTTTCTTCCTCTTCCTCTCGTACCTCGAGCCGCACTTCCAGAATCACCTGGACGACTATCCGCCGCCCGACGGCTATCGCGAGCGCTACACGGGCCGTTGGGTGCCCGCCGACCTCGCGGCCCTGGGCGGCTCCACCCACGCCCACCTGGGCGGCTACTGGGGCATGATCAAGCGCCTCGACGAGGCATTCGGCCGCCTGCTCGACGCCCTGAGGAGCCTGGGCCTGGCCGAGAACACCATCGTGCTCTTCACCAGCGATCACGGCTGCCACTTCAAGACGCGCAACAGCGAGTACAAGCGCTCGTGCCACGAGAGTTCGATCCGTATCCCGATGGCGCTCACCGGGCCCGGCTTCTTCGGCGGCGGGTGCCTCCGCCAACTTGTCAGCCTCGTGGATATGCCGCCGACGCTGCTCGACGCCGCGGGGATTCCTGTGCCCCGCGAGATGCAGGGCCGCTCGATCCTGCCGCTCACCAAAGGGGCGACTCAGGACTGGCCCGAGGAGGTGTTCGTCCAGATCAGCGAGGCCCAGGTGGCCCGCTGCGTACGCACCCGCCGCTGGAAGTACAGCGTCTCGGCCCCTGACAAGAAGGGCTGGACCGATTCCGCCTCCGACCGCTACGTCGAGGAGTTCCTCTACGACCTTCAGGCTGACCCGCACGAACTCGATAACCGCATCCACCTGGAATCGCACCGCAAGGTAGCTGATGTGATGCGCGCGCGCCTCGTCCGCCGCATGGTCGCGGCGGGCGAGGCGGCGCCCGTCATTGAGCCCGTGGCGGCCCGGGCCGGCGGCCAGAAGCGCGTGACTCCTGAGGAGGCCCGGCAGTAGCCGCCCGGCCATCAACCACCATTCCGCCCGCTATGTTGCTTTTCGGCAACATGGCATCATACTTGCTCAACTCAAGGGGGGAGGAATTGAGCAAGTATGGCGGGAATGGCCCCGGACGCCTGCGAATCGCCAAAGCGCCATACTCGCTCAACCCAACAGGCGAGGAAATTGAGCAAGTATGGAGTGGGCGGCCCCGGAGGCCCATGAATCGCCAATCCGCCAGATTGTATCCTCTCGACGACTGAGCACCGCTCTGAAGCTGAACTGTCAGACACGTCGGACTCGTCGGGCTCGTCAGACTCGTCGGACTTGTCGGACTTGCCTGCCGCGCCGGACAGGTGCAACTCGTGGGGGGCTCGCCTGTGCGGGGAACGGTGGCGCCTCTGACGGCGACGGCCAGTTCCGGCTTGCAAGCGCGTCGGGGCTGGGGTAGAATACCGTTGGCGAGGCGGCGCGCGCACCGCGAGCGCCGCCGGGGCCACCGCAACCGCGCGAGAGCGCGGGCGGCCGCGCGGCCTGGTCAGCCTGCCCGTCGCACGCCGCCAGGCCGGCCCGTATGAAAGGAGGTGATCCAGTGGACAGTTGCTGTAGTTTGAGGTGGCCGTCGACCTGATAGGTCGACGGGCCTATCAGGCCCGGCGGCCACAGCCTTCGAGCGGGCGCTCGCCTCGTGCGGGCGCCCGCTCATTTTGCGCGCCGACCGCTCGAGGCGGCGCTGCGGTTCTCCGCAAGCCCGCGGCCCACTGCGTCCCGCCCTTGTAGGCGCCGAGCGATTCTGCTAGAATGCGGGCGTCAGTGCTTCGAACCCCCAATGCCCAGTGGAAGGAGAAGCCCGGGTGACCCGTCGCGCCCTCGCCGCACTGGTGTGGTGGCTGCCGCTCGCATCGCTGGCCGCGGAGGCCCCGAAGGAAAAGGCTCCCCCCGAGACCCAACCGCCGAAGCACGAGAGGCTGGCTCCCGGCACCTACGCCCACCTGAGGACGGCGAAGGGCGAGATCGTGTTCCGCCTGCTGGACGACAAGGCGCCGAAGACGGTGGCGAACTTCGTGGAGCTGGCGAGGGGCGAGCGGCCGTGGAAGGCCGCGGACGGCCGCTGGGTGGCTAAGCCGTTCTACGACGGTCTGACGTTCCACCGCATCGAGAACGACGTGCTGAAGCTCATCCAAGGCGGGTGCCCGAAGGGCGACGGCACGGGCGGCCCGGGCTACAAGTTCGACGACGAGACCGATGAGACGCTCAGGTTCGACAGGCCCGGGGTGGTGGCGATGGCCAACTCGGGGCCGAACACAAACGGCAGCCAGTTCTTCATCACGCTCGCGCCGGCGCCGGCGTTGGACAAGCGGTTCACGATCTTCGGGGAGGTCGTGCGCGGCCTGGACGTGGCCGAGGCGATCAGCCAGATGCCCTCCGAGCCGAGGGGCTCTGGCGCCAACGTCACTCACGTGGCCAAGGAGCCGGTCGTCATCCAGGCGGTGACGATTGAGACGGTGAAAGACGAGGGCGCGCCGAAGGGCAAGTGATTCAGCTCTGGCCGGCTGGGGGCACCTCGCCCCCGGGCTCTGCAATCATGTCCACGGGCATCTGGGAGGCCTGGGCGTACGGCTGCGGCCCGCGGGCCACGGGCACGCCGTGCGCGCGAAGGACTCCCCTGGCCAGCTCGAGCACGAGGTCGCGCAGGGCGGGCGGATAGGCCACGGTCACCTGGTCCCCGAACTGCACGAGCCACCAGGCGAGTTCCTCGAGGTTCGCCACGCGTGCCCGGTAGAAGGCCGAGCCGTCGCTGAAGCCCTGGATGGTCTGCCCGGGGTGCGGCTTGCGCTCGCGCACGAGCCGCGCGGCGCGCGGCCCGAGGCGGATTCCTACCTCCTGGGGCTTGCCGCCGAAGACGTACCACACGCCGTCGAAGTAGCGCGCGAGCGAGAAGTCCTTCGGCGCGCTGAACCGCAGCGGGGTCGTCTCCACAGCGCCGATCCGCGAGACGCGGAACTTGCGCACCTCCTTGTGGGTGACCGAGAAGGCGACGAGGTACCAGGCGTGCTTGCGGAAGACCACGGCGTACGGGTCCACCTCGAGGCGGCGGAGGGTCTCGGTCGTCCGCCCCGAGTAGATGATGGCGATCCGCCGGTGCTCGGCCACAGCGGCGCTCACGGCGGCGAAGACCTCGCGGTTGAGGCCCGCCGCGGGGAGCGCCACATCGCTGCGCTGGCTGAGTTCCTCGGCCCATCGGCGCACCGTGGGCGGCAGGCAGGAGAGCAGTTTGGTCCGCGCGCTGTGCTGCACCTCTTCGGAGGCCAGCGCCCCTGTGAACACCTCCACGGGGAAGAGCAGCGCGAGCGCCTCCTGCGGCGTCAATTGCACCGAGGGCAGGAAGAACGACGGGGCGATGCGGTAGCCCGCGCGCGAGCGTTGCACGGGCACGCCGGCGTCCCGAAGCGCCCGCACGTCGTGGAAGACGCGCGTCTCCGACACGCCGAACCGCTCGGCCAGAGCGCGAGCCGTCCACCCGCTGCCCGACTGGAATAGCGTCACCATCTCCAGCAGGCGCGACACCCGCTGGCCCTTCTCCTGGGTGGCCACTCAGCGCGTCCTCACGACCCTCCCGGTCTTGACGGACCGCTCCTCCGCCAGGCACACGGCGAGCGCGTCGCGCGCGTCGTGCGGGGTCACGATGTCGGACCCCCTCCCCTTCGCCACGCAGTCCACGAAGTGCTTCAGCTCGGCCACGTAGCCGTCGTCCTTGGGCAGCTTGGGGGTGATGGACTTGCCTTGGAGCGGGTGCACGGTGAGCGGCTTGCCGCTGCGGCAGTCCATCTCCACTGTGGCCTTCTCCAGCGTGACGCAGAAGCCGTGGGTGAAGCCGAAGCCGGGCGCCAGCGCCCAGGTGCCCTCGGCCACCACGTGCGGGCCGTGGGGGTAGATGTAGTGGGTCACCACCGCGTCCACGCCGCCCTTCGAGACCGCGCCCACCACGCCCGACGACGAGACGGCCTGCGGCACGCCGAAGACGTAGTTGACATAGTCGGTATCGTGGATATGCAGGTCCACCAGCGCGCTGCCGCTGCGTTTGGCGTCGAGCAGCCAGTTGTCCCAGCTCCAGGTGGGGGTGAGGCTCTTGCGCCAGAAGGTGGCGCTGAGCACCTTGCCGTACCTGCCGCTGGCGATGATCTGCTTGAGGACCTTGTAGTCGGGCCAGAAGCGGATGCAGTGGGCGATGAAGAGCTGCCGCTTGGCCGCCTTGGCCGCGGCGATCATCCGGTCACACTCGGCCAGCGACAGGCCCATCGGCTTCTCGCAGACCACGTGCTTGCCGGCCTCCAGCGCCGCCACGGCGTACTTCGCGTGCGAGAAGGTCGGCAGCGTGATATCCACCAGGTCCACCTCGGGGTCCTTGAACAGCTCGGCCGGCGGCGAGTAGAGCTTGAGGCCGGAGAGGTCCACCTGGGCCGCCCGCTTATCCGCGATGTTCCCGCCGATCGTGCTCCAGTCGCCCGCCAGCTTCTTCGGGTCGTGGTCGGCCAGTGCCACCACCTTGCAGCGCTTGTAGGCGTTGTAGGTGTTGAAGTGCATCTTGCCCATGAACCCCACGCCCACGATGCCGACCTTGACCATCGCTTCACTCCTTTCGACCAACGCGAGGCACACTCCGACACGCGCGCACTGCATTCTACTCGCCGCGTGCCCCGCGTCAACTGGCAACCGGGCGCATTCCGAGCGGAGACCCTCACGCGGAAGATTGCGGGAAAGACCGGAGCGCGCCTTGGCGGGCCGGTGCGAGTTGTCGGACGTGTTCGACTTGTCCGACGTGTCAGACGTCTCCGACTCGTCGGTCGCCTCGTTCGGGCCGGCTGCCTGCCGTTTGCTCTCAGGGCCGCCTTGTGCTAGACTCCCGCCCAATCTCAGCGAGAATCAGCCCCTTGCGAGGTGAGGCCCGAAATGCCCAGCCAGGTCCGCGTTCGCATCGCGCCCAGCCCCACGGGCGACCCGCACGTGGGAACGGCCTATATTGCATTGTTCAACCGCTGCTTCGCGCGCCAGCAGGGCGGCAAGTTCGTGCTGCGCATCGAGGACACCGACCGGGCGCGCTCGACACCCGAATCGGAGCGGGCGATCTTCGCGTCCCTGCGCTGGCTCGGACTCGACTACGACGAAGGCCCCGACGTGGGCGGCCCGTTCGGCCCCTATCGCCAGAGCGAGCGGAGCGACATCTACCGCGAGCATGCCGACCTGCTGCTCTCGCGCGGCGCGGCCTACCGCTGCTTCTGCACCGCCGAGCGCCTCGAGGCGCTGCGCCAGGAGCAACGCGCGGCCAAGCTCGACCCGCGCTACGACCGCCACTGCCTCGCGCTGCCCGCAGCCGAGGCCGAGCGCCGCGCCGCGGCCGGCGAGCCGCACGTCGTCCGCCTCAGAATCCCGGAGGGCGAGACCACCTACGACGACAAGTTGCGCGGGCACATCACGTTCCAGAACGCCACCATTGACGACCAGGTGCTGCTCAAGAGCGACGGCTTCCCGACCTATCATCTGGCCAACGTGGTGGACGACCATCTGATGCAGATCACCCACGTGTGCCGCGCCGAGGAGTGGATCACCTCGACCCCCAAGCACGTGCTCCTCTACCAGGCGTTCGGCTGGGAGATGCCCGAGTTCATCCACATGCCGCTCCTGCGCAACGCCGACCGCAGCAAGATCTCGAAACGCAAGAACCCCACCTCGCTCGAATGGTACAAAGCCCAGGGCTATCTGCCCGAGGCGCTGCTCAACTTCCTCGCCCTCATGGGCTTCTCGATGCCCGACGAGCGCGAGGTCTTCACAATGGCCGAAATGATCGAGGCCTTCTCGTGGGACCGCGTGAGGACGGGCGGCCCTGTGTTCGACCTCGCGAAGCTCGACTGGCTGAACGGCGTCTACATCCGCAACCTGCCCGAGCCCGAGCTCGCGCGCCGCCTGGCCGAGGCCAACGCCCACGCCGCCTCCGCGCCGCCCGCCTACCTCGCCGCCATCGTGCCGCTCGTGCGCGAGCGCCTCAAGAAACTCGCCGACTTCGACCAGTGGGCCTCCTTCTTCTTCGCCGATGACCTCGTCTACCCCCCCGACTCGCTCATCCCCAAGAAGTCCACCCGCGAAGAGGCGCAGGCCATGCTGGCGGCGTCGCTGGGGGCTCTCGCCCAGGTCGCCGACTGGTCCCCTGCGTCGCTCGAAGAGGCCGCCAAGGCCCTGTGCGCCGCGCGGCAATGGAAGCCTGCCAACGCCTTCATGGCCCTGCGTGTCGCCATCACGGGCAGCTCAGCGTCCCCTCCTCTTTTCGAGTCCATGGCCGTGCTCGGCCGCGACCGGAGCCTGGCCAGAATCCGTCGAGCCATGGCCACCCTCCAGCAACCGTAACCTCCGGTTCCCAAGGCGCTGCGGCCCCGAATCACGGGACCGCTCTGCGGTTTGCGTGGGCCTGCCGCTCGGGGCCGGCCGGGAGCATTCCCGGCAGCCCCGAGGCCCGTCTCCGCAAGTGGCCACGCCGCCAAGATAAGCAGCCTCGCCGAAACCCAGCGCCCGCCTTCGCGGCCCATCGGCACGACGATTGCTCATGCTTCAACCGAGCCGCGAGCCCACCTGCTCTACAACGCCTGCCCCATGCCAAGGATGGATTCCCATGGATGCGACGCGCATGCGGAGAAGGACCGGCTCCATGCTCGTGGAAGGCGCGGCCGCGGCAGGGGTGTTGGCCATTCTGCTCGCCATCGGCGTCTCCACCTACAGGGGCGCCCGACTCGCCGCCCACGTGGCCGCCGCCCAGTCCAATCTCAAGCAGGTGGCGGCTTACCTCGAGCTGTACTTCCGCGAGCACGGCGCCTACCCGCCACAAGGCGCCGACCTCGTGGCGGCGCTCACCCCGCTCGGCGCCGACCCGCGGATCTTTGAGAACCCTCTGCTCAACGAGCGCACCCCGGGCGACACCTTGTCCGCCCTCTACCAGGCCCCCACCCTCGCCACCCTCGACCGCCCCGACCACTACCTCACGGCCCTCATCTCCGACAACGGGCGCACCGCGGTCATCCTCAAGACCGGCGCCAGAGTCGAGAGCACGAACCACCTGAGCTTCGACCCCAGCGACCTCACCGCTGTGCTCGACATGCTCGCCGACCCGCCCGCCGGCCCCCCGCCCACACCGTCCGCTCCCCCCTCGACACCCGACAGCCCCCCGTCCCCTCCAACCGGCACCCGCATCGAGGGAGACCTGAACATCAACCCAGGCAACAGCCACGACTTCGAGTTTGACCTCCTCAAACCCGACGGGACTCGAATCACGCGCGACACGCTCCAGGAGGCAGGCCGGACCTTCACTTACACAGGCCCCGCGCTCGCAATCACCGTGCGGCCCAAAGGCAACGGCAACCAGAACGGGCTCACCGTAGACGGGGAACCGTACGCTGTGCAGAACGGCGCGACGTACGAAATCGCCCCTCTGCCCGGCGGCAGCATGACCGTCAACCTTCGCAATGCCAATCCCAACGGCAACGCGAAGTCAATGGGCAGATGGTGGATCACCATCATGGCCACCCATGCACAGATCATTCCCCACTGAGAAGGAGGCGAATTCCGGCAGGATGCAGTGTCCGCCGGCCGACGCGGGGTGGCCTTCGCCCCGCGTCGGCGCGCCCGGCAAGCCACGCCCCCTGGGACCCGCCTCCAGCAAACCCCAAAAACTCCTTGACCGGCCGGCCCATCCGGCTATAATAGATGATTCTAAAGCTTTCGCGCGCGAAGCGTGGCGACGCGAGCAGTTTGCCCTTTTTCTGGAGAGCGCGGTTGACAAGCATCTCGGTCAAGGAGTTGTTGGACGCGGGCGTGCACTATGGCCATCGCACGAGCCGCTGGAATCCCCGGATGGCGCCGTACATCTACGGCAAGCGCAAGGGGATTCACATCATTGACCTCCGGCAGACCGTCCGTGGTCTCGCCAAAGCCCGCCGCTTCCTCACCCAGGTCGCGAGCCAGGGCCTCCCGGTGCTCTTCGTGGGCACCAAGCGCCAGGCCGCTGCCACCGTTCGCGAAGAGGCCGGTTCGCGCGGCATCCCCTACGTCGCCGACCGCTGGCTCGGCGGCACCCTCACCAACTTCCAGACCATCCGCAGGAGCCTCGGCCGCCTCGAGGAGCTCGAACGGATCGAGACCACCCCGGAGTTCGCCTCGCTCCCGAAGAAGGTCGTGGCCATCCACATGCGCGAGAAGCGCAAGATCCTGCGCAACCTCGAAGGCATCCGCAACCTCAACGGGCGCCCCGCGGCTCTCGTGGTCGTGGACCCCAAGCGCGATAAGATCGCTGTCAACGAGGCCGTGAAGCTCGGCATCCCCGTCATCGCCCTGATTGACACGGACTCGGACCCCGAGAACATCAGCATCTGCATCCCGTGCAATGAGGACTCGATCCGCTCGGTGCAGGTGATCCTGGGATATCTGATCGAAGCCGTCGTGGAGGGCTGGAACCTGTCGGCGGCCGCCGACAAGGGGGCCGGCGCAGGCCCTCAGCGGCCCGCCCCGAAGCCCGCAGCACCCCCCGCGCCCCCGGCCGCGCCGCCCGCGGCCCCCGAGGCGTCGGCCACCGCGTGACGCCCGAGCCTACACCCGTCCCACCCACTCCTAGGGGAACCACATGGCCATCACCGCTGAAACCGTCAAGCAACTCCGCGACATGACCGGCCTCGGCATGATGAAGTGCAAGGAAGCCCTCGAAGCCACCCAGGGCGACCTCGAGAAGGCCGTCGAATACCTGCGCAAGCTGGGCCTCAAGACCGCCGAGAAGCGCGCCGGCCGCGAAACCTCCGAGGGCGTCATCGCCTCCTACATCCACTCCAACTCCAAGATCGGCGTCCTCCTCGAACTCAAGTGCGAGTCCGACTTCGTCGCCCGCAACGACGACTTCCGCCAGCTCGCCCGCGACCTGTGCATGCAGGTGGCCGCCACCCGGCCCATCGCCGTCTCCCGGGACCAGGTGCCCCCCGCGGTCATCGAGAAGGAACGCGAGATCTACCGCGAGCAGGTCAAGGACAAGCCGCCCCAGGCCGTCGAGAAGATCGTGGCTGGCAAGCTCGACGCCTTCTTCAAGGAGCACTGCCTCCTCGATCAGCCCTTCGTCAAGGACCCCAAGCACACGGTCGCCGACCTCCTCAACGCCCTGATCGCCAAGCTCGGCGAGAACATCGCCGTGAACCGGTTCGTGCGCCTTCAACTCGGGGAATGACCGCGCATGCCCACCCCACGCTACCAGCGGGTGCTCCTGAAGATCAGCGGCGAAGGCTTCTGCCGCGAGGGCGCCAGCGGCATTGACCACGATGCCCTCCTCTCCATCGCCCAGCAGTGCCGCGACGTCAACCGCCTCGGCGTGGAACTCGCCATCGTCATCGGCGGCGGCAACTTCATCCGCGGCCAGGTGCTCGCCCAGCGCGGCATCAGCCGCGTCACCGCCGACCACATGGGCATGCTCGCCACCGTGATCAACGCGCTCGCCCTCATGGACGCCCTGGAGGCCCTCGGAGTCGTCACCCGCGTCCAAACCGCCATCCACATGGCCGACGTGGCCGAGCCCTACATCCGGCGCCGCGCCATTCGCCACCTCGAGAAGGGCCGCGTGGTCATCCTCGCCGCCGGCACCGGCAACCCCTACTTCTCCACCGACACCACCGCCGCCCTCCGCGCGACCGAGCTGGGGGCCGAGGTGCTCCTCAAGGCCACCAAGGTGGACGCCGTCTACTCCGCCAACCCCCACGTGGACCCCAAGGCGGAGCGCTACGAGACCCTCAGCTACATGGAAGTGCTCAAGAAGAACCTCCGCGTCATGGACGCCACCGCCATCACCCTCTGCCGCGAGAACGCCCTCCCCATCATCGTCTTCGACCTCCTGACCCCTGGAAACGTCCAGCGCGTCATCTGCGGGGAGCCCCTCGGCACCCTGGTGGCGACCGACGACCTCGTCGCCAAGGGCAGATAACCAAGCACAGGAGGCACGCCATGCCATACGACGACATCTACCTCGACACCACGGACCGCATGGACAAAGCCGTCCAGCACCTCAAGGACGAGTTCCGCACGGTCCGCAGCTCGCGCGCCACGCCCGGCCTCGTCGAGAACATCCGCGTCGAGTACTACGGCACGCCCACGCCCCTCAAGCAGCTCGCCGGCATCGGCGCGCCCGACCCCCAGCTCCTCGTCATCAAGCCCTACGACCCCAGCGCCGCCGAGGCCATCCACAAGGCCATCCTCGCCAGCAACGTCGGCCTCACCCCCAGCCTCGACGGCCGCCTCATCCGAGTCGTTGTCCCCCCCCTCAGCGAGGAGCGCCGCCGCCAGATCGCCGCTCAACTTCGTCACATGGCCGAGGAGGCCAAGGTGGCCATCCGCAACGTGCGCCGCGACGCCCTCAAGCTCGCCGAGCAGGAGAAGAAGGACAGCGTGCTAACCGAGGACGACTTCTTCCGCCTCAAAGAGGACATCCAGGAACTCACCAACGAGCACGAGAAGGCCATCACCGACACCCTCGACCACAAGACGGCCGAGATCATGGAAGTCTGACACCCCGGGCGGCCCGCTGCGGCGAAAATCGCGCTTCCCGCGCCGCCCCGAATCTGTTATACTGAGAAACCCGTAACCATGGCGGATCCGCGGGGGCGTAGCTCAGTGGTCAGAGCAACGGTTTTTTAAGCCGTGGGTCGGAGGTTCGAGTCCTCCCGCCCTCACAACAGACCCCATCGTCCAGCCAGGTCCAGGACACAGGCTTTTCAAGCCTGGAACACGGGTTCAAATCCCGTTGGGGTCGCCAAGAAGGGACCTGGTCCGGTTCGCCGGCCCCGGGTCTCTTTTTCCTCGTGGCACCGCCGCATGTTCCTGGGACTCGGTTCTTCCTCGATGCCGCCCCCGTAGGAGCGCCCCGTGCTCCTCCGTCGCCTCTACTGGGCTGCGTACATCGCCTCCCACCTTCGGGGACAGGGCGGCTGGGCCTTCCAACCCCCGCCCGTCATCCGCCGAGCCCAGTCGCGTCGCCTCCGTCGCATCCTCTCCCACGCCTACCGCCACGTGCCCCACTACCAGGAGGCCATGCGGCGCCTGGGCCTCACGCCAGCCGACTTCCACTCGGCAGACGACCTGGCTCGCCTGCCGCTCATCGAACGCGAGCAGGTCCAACGGGACCCCGAGCGCTTCTACTCGCGGGCCATTCCCGACTCCCAATGCCTGCTCCTGCCCACCAGCGGGAGCTGCGGCGTCCCGATCCGAATCCGCCTCGACCTGCCAGCCCTCTTCCAATCCGCCGCCCACACGGGCCGCGAACGGGCCAACGTCATCCCCATCCTGGGGAGAAGCTTCGGGTATCGCGAGGCACTGATCGCGCCCGACGTGGCTCAGACGACCCTGGTTCTCGACTTCTGCCACAAGCACGCGTGGTTCCCTCCGGGCCGCCGGGTGCAGCGCCGAATCTACAAGATTGCCGCGCCGCTGGCACACACCGCGGCCGAACTCAACAACTTCAAACCCGATCTTCTGTTCTCATACGGCTCCTACATTGACATGCTTCTCGCCCACGCGCGCGCGAGCGGCGCACCGTTTCACTACCCGAAGGCCATCACTTACAGCGCCGACGCCATGTCGCCCGCCGTTCGACGGCTGCTGCTCGAGGAGCTGCGCATTCCTGTGTTCGCCTGGTACCGCGCGGTCGAGGCATTCAACATGGGCCAGGAGTGCGACCACCACCGAGGGATCCACCTGAACATCGATCTCCACCCCCTTCGCCTAGTGGACGCGGAGGGCCGTCCCGTGCCGGCAGGTGAGCAGGGGGATGTCGTGGTGTCCAACCTGGTGAATCGCGCGACCGTGCTGCTCAACTACCGGCTCGGCGACCGGGCGGCGATGCTGCCAGATCCCTGTTCTTGCGGGCGCTCCCTGCCGCTTCTGAGTTTCCCGCCGGGCCGCGGCGACGATTTCGTGGTGCTCCCCTCAGGCGAGTTGGCCCATTGCGCCACCATCCACGTGGAACTGGTGCACGGCGAGCCGGTCTGGGCGGCTCAGGTCGTGCAGGTCTCGCCGTCGCACTTCGACGTCGTGGCCGTTCCCCGCGAACGGTGCGACCCATCTGCGATGGCCGCGCGCCTCGCGCATCGCCTCTCGCAGCGCCTCCACGCCGAGTTCACCGTGTCGGTCACGTTCGCCGACAGCCTGCCGCGCACGCCAGGCGGCAAGTGCCCCCTGTTCGTCTCCAAGGTGCCTCGCCCCGGCCAGCCGGCGCGGTAGGCGCGACGGCCCCTTACCCGGTGCCCTCACACGGTGCATCGCGCGCCGAGCCGTGTGAGGGCCTGCTCGAACGTCTCCTCGTGGCCCGAGTAGCTGCACGCCGAATCGCCGTCGTGCGAGTAGCGATCCTTCAGGTCTCGGAACTCCTTGAAGAACGGGTTGGCCAAGGCCTGCGCCAACGGGACCTCGGCCAGGCAGTCCGCGGCCAGTCGTGCGGCCGGGCACGGCTCCAGGAAGCCGTCGGGCGAGATGTGGGCGATGCCATTGCCGCCCGCCTGGCAGCCGCCGAAACGCAACTCGTCGGCGGGGAAGCCGATGATGGGCACCTCCAGCGCCGCTCGGCAGCGCTGGAGGCCCGCCTCGATCTGCTCCGACAACGGAGGCTCGACCGGCGGGCTCGGAATCTGCTCGAGGAAGAACCCGCTACGGCACCCGCGCTGGACGAGCGAGCCGACGAACTCCGGGGTCGTGGCCGAAGCGACGTTGTCCCCCGACAGCGTGATCGAGAAGCCGAAGGGGATGTCGCGCTCGCGGAGCGCGGCCATCGCGTCCAGGGCGGTCTGGAAGCTCCCCTCGCCCCGGCGCGCGTTGCACGCCTCCAGCGGGCCATCCACGCTCACCAGCCAGAGCATGTTCGGCGTCGCCAGGCCATCGTCCAGGAATCCCCGGAGCAGGCTGCCGTTGGTGAACACGATGAACGGCACCTCCGGCATCTCCCCGGGAATCGTGAAGAACTCGCGGTGCAGCAGCGGCTCGCCCCCCGACACCACGATGAGGCCCACCCCCAGTTCCTCCGCCTCGTGGAGGATGCGGCGGGCCATCGGCACGGCCATGTGCTCCTTGGCGTACCGCTGCGTGTAGCAGTGCGGGCACCGGTAGTTGCACCGCCCGGTGATCGCCATGAACAGCACCGAAGGCACGTGAAGCCCTCGCTCCTTGCGCGCGGCAGCGCGCAGCCTCTCGCAACGGCCCATCCTCGAGAGCCAGGCGGGCGCCAGCTTCATCACATCGGCGCGCACGGGCGGCCCCGTGAGCAGGCCCCGCCCCATCTGCTGCGTGACGTACTCGCTGAACGTCCTGGGCGTCCTCAGGGAGCCCATCAACCCCTTCACCATGTCGAGCATACGGTTGGGTTCCTTCTTCCTGTCCCCTCGTGTTCCTCTGCTTTCGCCCCGTTCGCATCGGTCCAGCCGCTCAGGCGCAGCGCCGCCCGCACGCGGTCGAGGTCCACATCGGTCGCCACGCATCCGTTTCGGGTCAGCGGCACGCCGTAGGTGGGCAGGCGTCCCAGGGCCATCATCACCTTGTTGCACTCGTGCGCGCAGGCGACCAGCAGGGCCGCCTCGGGCCGCTCCTCGGCGACCAGCCGCGGCACGTACGCCGAGCCGGTCAGGATGAACACCCGCCAGCCCACGCGCGCGCCCTCCTCATGGATCGCCTGGAGTTTGCAGAGCCCGCATCGCCCGCACTGAATCCCGCGTCGGCTGCTGGGCGCCGCGCAGGCAAGATGCCGCAGGCACGCCGGCGCCAGCACGAGCCCCCGTCGCGCCACAGCCAGCCGGCCCCGGTTGGCCTCGTTGCGCAGGCGCACCATCAGGACATCCAGCGGCGCCTTCACGGGAAGCGCTCCCCAGAGCATCCTCAACGGCAGGTAGAGAAGTTCGAGGACACCCAGGGCAAACCGCTTCAGCGGAGCGGAGCCCCCATGGCCCACACGCACGGCGATGGCCAGCGACAGCGCCACACACGTCAGCCCGGCCAGGGCTGCCGCGGCCACGGCTCTTCCTATCTGCTCGGCGACGCTCCACATTGCGTCATCGCCTCCGTCACAAGGTCCAGGTCCGCCGTGGTCTCGAAGCAGCCATCCGACGCCAGCGGCACACCCCGGGCCGCCACGCCCATCCGCAGTCCGGCCAGCATCGCCCCGCTGAGTTCGGCCGCACACGCCACCCCGATGGCCGCGTCCACTCCAAGCTCCTTCGCGAGCCGCTTGACGCACCCATCGCCCGGCGCGATGCAGAAGTAGAAGCCCTCCCGCTCGGCCCGCTCAGCCAGCTCACCGAGCCTGCACTTCCCACACCGCACGCAACGGTAACCCAGCCGTGGATCCAGCCGCGCCCGGCAGTCGCGAGCCCGCAGACACTGCGGCACGGCCAGCAGGCGACGCGGGCCGGCGTGCGAGAAGGCGGCAGCTCCAACCCGGTTGGCCGCCTCGATGAGGAAACGGTCGAAGAGTCGCCCATCCCGTCCCAGCCGTCGCAGCACCAGCGCCATCGGCGACTGAAGCAGCGCGCCACCGAGGACAGCCAAGCGGGGCCAGGCGACTGCACCGGACCTCCGGTAAGCCACCAGCAGGGCCACCGTGGTTGTAACCAGGCACACTAGTACTGCGCCGGCGAGCAGGGATAACACCCCGAGTGCGCCGAATAACAGGTTGAGGACCACAGGGAGGTTCCTTGTGAGGTCATTGGGGCGGTGGGCCGTCAACTATTTGATTGTACACTAAATCTATGCGCAAATGCAAGAAAGATGATGCAGTGGGTACCAGACCCAACACCCCAGTAACCATAAGTCATTGCCTGAGAAGATTTTGGATGTTAGCGTAACCGCCGCAAACCGATCGGCGGCCCAACTGCCGTTGCTCTCAAGGACGTTCAGGATGCGAGAACGTTACTTGAGGGGAGAGGATCACCGATCCGGCCCGCGTTCCGCCGCCTCCGTGCCCCGGAGCGGCCTGGGGCACCACTCGTCATCGCCGAGGATGTCCAGGGTCGTGATCCCAAGGAGCAAGTCCACCAGTTCCGCGATGTTGAAGCCGATCTCGATAGAGAGGCCCGCGGTAGCGGCAATGCCGATCCAGAAGCGCTCGCCCACCTTGCCGCCGCGCGTCGGCTCCAGGTCCTTGGCGTAGCGGCGTTTCGTGATAGACGTGCCCAAGGTATGCACGCGGTTCCCCGAGCCGTCGCTCCCCTCTTCATTGGCCACCAGAGGCAGGCCCGCCTGATAGTGGATATCGCCGATGTAGACGTCGCCGCCCCGCTGCTTCTGCCACCCGCGGTCGCCGTAGCGCCCGCGCCAGCCGTAGTTCTCGCCCGCGGCCATTCCCATCCCAAGCACGGCCCAATCGGTCACCATCACCCTGGTATATGTGATCAGGCCGTATCCGACCGTGAACTTGAAGCAGTCGGTCAGGTCCGCGCCGCGTTTCCCCAGATAGCCTCGAGGCGGTTGTGCACACCCTGCCGCACCGGCGCACAGCATGAACGCGAGCAGGCTTCGCCTCCAGCTTCTCACTCGGACTCTCCTGTTCGTGGACGTGCGGGCCGAGTTGCGCTCCAGTAGTATCGCAGTCCCGGCCCGCTGCGTCAAGCGGCCCCCTCAGTGGCCTCCGCCTCCGGCTCCCTCGCGGCCGGCCATCACCACGCGCACCCCGCGCTCGGAGACCACTGCCGCCAGGCGGGACAGCCGGGCCTCCTCGGGCGCCTGCGTCCCCTCCAGCGCATAGGCGCGCCCAAGCCGCTGGTACTTCGACTCGGCGAAGCGATGGTACGGCAGCAGTTCGACGCCTTCGAGGTTGGGCAGCTCGCGCGCGATATCCGCGATAGCCGCCAGATTCCCCTCGTCGTCGGTCCATCCAGGGACGATCGGGACCCTGACCCTCAGTGGCACGCCTGTCGTCCCCAGCCGCCGCGCGTTGGCGAGGATTAGTTCGTTCCCCGCGCCGGTGGCCCGGCGATGGCGGTCAGAGTCCGCGAGTTTGAGATCGAGGAGGACCAGCCTGGTATCTGGCAACACCCTCTCGAATGCCGCCCACGGCACGCACGCCGCAGTGTCGAGGGCCGTGTGGACGCCCCGCGCCCGACACCGCGACAGCACCTCAGCGCAGAAGTCGGCCTGAAGCAGCGGCTCGCCCCCCGAGAGAGTCACGCCGCCGCCCGAGTTGTCGTAGAACGGCTTGTCCCTGAGCACCTCGGCCACCACCTCGTCGGCGGTCAACTCGCGCCCTTCCACCACAATGGCCTCGGCGTAGCAGACCTCGGCGCACCTGCCGCACACCCGGCAGCGCGCCCTGTCGTACCTGGCCTCGCCTCCTTCGAGCCTTCGCGCTCCCGTCTCGCACGCCGCGAAGCAATGGCCGCAGCGGATGCACTTGGCCGGGAAGAAGGCCAGCTCGGGCGCTTCCGCGATGGACTCCGGGTTGTGGCACCATACGCAGGCCAGCGAGCAGCCCTTGAGGAATACGGTGGTGCGAATGCCCGGCCCATCGTGGATCGAGAAGCGCTGGATGTTGAACACGCGCCCCGTCATGCTTGCCATCCTCGGGCGCGCGAGACCGCCTCGCACCATCGCGCGTAGAGGCGCTCGGCCCTCCCCCGCTCCATCGCGGGCGTGAACACGCGGTCCACGCCGCGCTTCTCGAGAAACCCCTCCTGGCTCCAGAGGCCAGCCGCTATCCCCGCGGCCGCTGCCGCGCCGAGGGCCGTCGTCTCGGCCACGGCGCTGCGCTCGACGGGGATCCCCAGGATGTCAGCCTGGAATTGCATGAGCCAGTCGTTCGCCGTCGCACCACCGTCGGCCTGGAGGGCACGGACTTCGCCTCTCACCTCGGGCGGGAGGGCTTCGACCACATCGCGGGTCTGATAGGCCATGGCCTCCAGCGCCGCCCGCACCAGGTGCTCGCGTCGCGTGGCGCGCGTCAGGCCGACGAAGGTGCCGCGGGCAGAGCTGTCCCAGTGCGGCGCGCCGAGGCCGACGAGGGCGGGGACGAAGTAGACGCCCTCGTTGTCGGGCAGCGACCGCGCCATCGCCTCGCTCTCGCCCGCCTTCTCGATGAGCTTCAGCCCATCGCGGAGCCATTGGATTGCCGCGCCGCCAATAAAGACGCTTCCCTCCAGAGCATATTGGAGCGGCTGCCCCTCCTTCTGCCAAGCCACGGTCGTCAGCAGCTTGTCCGAAAGCTCAAGGCGTGGGCCCGTGCTGACGAGGAGGAAGAGGCCGGTCCCATAGGTGTTCTTGAGATTCCGCGGCGAGAAGCCGCCTTGGCCGAAGAGCGCGGCCTGCTGATCGCCCAGGTCGGCCGCGATCGGCACCTCGCGCCCGAGCACGGCCCCGTCCGTGAGGCCGATGACCGACATGGAGGGCCGCACCTCGGGAAGCGTGACCCCCTTGATCCCAAAGAGATCCACAAGCCAGTCATCCCATCGCCCCTCGACGATGTTGTAGAGGAGCGTCCGCGAGGCATTGGAGGGGTCGGTGGCGTGAACGCGGCCGCCGGTGAGGTTCCAAATCGCCCACGTGTCCACCGTGCCGAAGAGCAGACGGCCCTGGTCAGCCAGGGCCCGGGCCTCGGGCACGTTCTCCAGCATCCAGGCGATCTTCGTGGCGGAGAAGTAGGCATCAATCACCAGGCCCGTCCTGCGATGAACCTCTTTGGCGCGGTACGCCTTCAGTTCCGCGCAGCGCTCGGCGGTCCGCCGGCACTGCCACACGATGGCGTTGTGGACGGGGCGGCCGGTCTCGCGGTCCCACAGCACCGTCGTCTCGCGCTGGTTGGTCACGGCCACCGCGGCGATGTCGGCCACGCTCACCTCGCGCGACACGCGGCGGAGGCACGTGAGCAGACTATCCCAGATCTCGAACGGGTCGTGCTCGACCCACCCTGGCCGAGGGAAGAGCTGCGTGAACTCGGAGTATGCCTGGGCCACGGGGCGGAAGCTGGCGTCGAAGGCAATCGCCCGATTGCCCGTCGTCCCCAGGTCCAGCGCCAACACCAGCTTCGCCATTCTGCCGGTCCTCGTCCTCGTCGCCACACCATCGCAGGGCACAGAGGCCCCGCCCCCACCATTGTGCGCGGGGACGCGACGAAAATCAACCGCGTTGGCGGCATCGTTGATCTCCCGCCGCGGCTCTGCTATAGCATAGAGCATCACGGTTGACCGGCGCCAGCTTGGCGCCGCGGCCCAGCCCGAAGGGCGGCAGGTGGTGGCCACGGGCGTAAGCCCGTGGACCGCAATGCCCCACCCACCAGCCCCCGCGGGGGGCGGCAGAGGTCCAGGTTCCTGCCGCCCCTTGCGGGGGCTGGGTCTGGGGTTGCGCCTCCCTTCCACGGGCTTACGCCCGTGGCTACACTCTGCCGCCCGCCCATGGCGGGCTGCGAAGGCAGTTGTCCTGAGTTGGTGCCGCCAGTAGCACAGTTCTCTTCCCGACCTGTTCTCAGGAGGTCCACGGATGGGTCGTTGGCTTGCCGGTGCCGTGCTCTGCCTGGCCGCCTCGTTAGCACTCGCCGCCGACGCCTGGCCGCCAAAGGGCACGCCGCTGCGCGTGCCAGTGACGCGCGACCTGTGGGTTTCGTCGTGCCCCGGCGAAACCCAGGGCAACAACGGCGGCGCCGACAAGCTGAAGACGAAGGCGTACCAGGAGTTCTTCCTGTTGGATATTGACCCCGCGCCGCTCAAGGGGCGGGTCATCACGGGCGCCGTGCTGCACCTGCACTGCGCGTCGAAGGACATCCAGAAGCGCCTGGCCGTCTCGTCCCTCGCCTCCGAGTGGGTCGAGGGCACGGGCACGGGCTATGCCAAGCAGCCGGGCAGCTCTTGCTTTGAGGAGGCGGAGTTGAGCAAGCGCCCCTGGGCCTACCCCGGCAGCGATCTCACGGCCGTGATGATGGGCGAGGGCAACACACTCTGGGCCACGTGGGACGCCACGCCGCCCGACGCCGAGGGCTGGCAGACGGTGGCTGTGGAGCCGCGCGTCGTCGCCGCCCGCGTCGCCGGCCTCTCCCATGGCTTCGTGGTCTTCGATGACACGGGGAGCGAGTGGACGCGGAACGGCGAACAGGTCAAGCGGTTCATCTTCCCCAACCGCTTCGTCCACAGCCGCGAATCGGGCGCGAAGACCGCCCCCTACTTCACCATCTACCTCGGCGACGAGGACAAGCGGCCGCCCGCCGCTCCCACCGACATCCGCCAGGACGAGGCCGTCCTCCCCGCCGGCGAGGCCATCGTCTCCTGGGTCTCACCCCCCGACGCACTAGGCTTCAACGTCAAATTGCTCCGGGGCAGCAACCCTGCAATGGCTGTGCCCCGCTACCTCATACCAATGGCGGCACCGGGCCAGCGGGTGGAAATGCACATAGGAGACCTGGGCTTCGAAGGTGGGGAGACTCTTAGCGTAGGCGTCGCCGCAGTGGATGCCGCTGGCAACACAAGCCAGCCAGCGCCCGCCGCCGTCAAGCTCTCCGCCACGCCGCCCACCGTGCCAATCGGCGGCGAGCCGGCGGCGAAGTTCACCGAGGCTGTCCCGCTGCCCAAGCTGGGCGGGGCCGAGGTCGCGGTGATTGACCCGCTGGACAAGGTGAAGCCGGACTCAGGGGAGCTGATCCCATCGCACGATGCCGCCTATCTCGCGGCGAACCACCTGTGGTCAGCGAAGGACAAGCTGGTGCGCCTCTATGCCGCCAAGAACGAGTTCGTCGCCTTCCAGGTCGTGCTCAAGGGCGCCGCGGCGGGGGCGACGCCCGCCGTCAAGCTCCCCGAGCCCCTCAAGGCCACGCTCCTGGAGTTCCACAACGTAAAGTCCAAGAGCGGCCCGCTCCCCGACCCGCTCGTGCCAATCAGGGTCGCCCTCACGTCGGGTGGCATTGTGGGCGGGACGTCCCCGTCCCGCGATACGCGGCGTGGGGACACACCGCCCACAACCTATGGCCCGCGGTGCGCCGCGTTCCTTGCCGATCTCTATGTGCCGCACGAGACCCCCGAGGGGAAACACACAGGCACCCTCACGCTCATGAAGGACGGCGACTCGCTCGCCATCGCCATCGAGCTCAACGTGTGGGATTTCTGCCTGCCCGACTGCCTGTCGTTCATCCCCGAGATGAACAGCTACGGGCTGCCGTCGCCAGAGCTGGGCTACTACCGCGTGGGCCACGCCCACCGCACGTGCGTCAACGCTCTCCCCTACAGCCAAAGCGGCAGCGTGCGCGCCGCGCCGAAGTGGGACGGCGAGAAGCTGGACTGGACGGAGTGGGACAAGCGCTTCGGCCCGCTCCTCAATGGCTCGGCCTTCTCCGACCTGCCCCGCCGCGCCGTGCCGCTCGACTCCTTCTACCTGCCGCTCCACGAGAACTGGCCGGGCGACGTGTTCAAGGACTACAACGGCTCGTATTGGGCGGATAGGGCCTTCCCGCCCGCCTACCGCGAGACGTTTGTGAAGGTCTCGCGCCTCTTCGCCGAGCACTTCGCCGAGAAAGGCTGGAATGACACATTCCTTCAATTCTACCTGAACAACAAGAACAACTACAAGGACCGCGGCTGGTCGCGGGGGGCGTCGCCGTGGATACTCGACGAGCCGGCGAGCTTCCAGGACTACTGGGCGCTCCGCTGGTTCGCCACCGCCTTCCACGAGGGCTCGGCCGCGGCACGTGGCAAGACGAAGCTCGGTTACCGCATTGACATCTCGCGGCCCCAGTGGGAGCGCGACTGCCTGACGCCGCTGACCGACTTCTACGTGTGCAGCGGCGTCTTCCGCAAGTATCGCCGTATGATCCTCGACCGCCAGCGGCGGAACGGCATGGTTATCTTTGAGTACGGCTCGTCCAACCCAATTGAGGCGTCAAACGTCCAGCCCGCCGGCTGGTGCGTGAGCGCCTGGTGCCTGGGCGCCGACGGCATCGTGCCCTGGCAGACCATTGGCAGCGAGGGTTCGTGGGCCAATGCCGACGAGTGCTCGCTCTTCTACCCTGGCGGCAAGGTGGGCAGCGCCGAGCCAATCCCCAGCGTCCGCCTCAAAGCCTATCGCCGTGGCCAGCAGGACGTCGAGTACCTGACGATGCTCGCGCAGCACCTCAAGGCCCCCCGCTGGGCAGTTGGCCAAGCCGTGCAGGAGAAGCTGCGCCTCGTCGGCGCCGCGCAGAAAGGCCCCGACGTGGGCGGCATCGAGGATGCGGGGCGGATCTCGTTTCGCGACCTGTCGCCGGTCGCCCTATGGGAACTCCGCACGCAGGTCGGCAGCATTCTGTCGAGGGCCAAGCCCGAATGGAAGCGTCGGCTCGTGGACCTGCGTCCGCCCGCCCGCGACGTGAGCAAGCTGCCCACCTTCCTCCCCGAGCCGCGTCCGCCCGTGGCCGAGAAGGGCTCCGACGGCGCTCAGCGGTAGACGAGGAGTTCGGAGAGGTGGCAGACGCGAACCGGGAGCTTGCGGAGGCGGACGCCGTAGGAAAGCTGGATGATGCAGGCGGGGCACGAGGTGACGAGGACGTTGGCACCCGTCTTCACAACGTTGTCCATTTTGCGGTCGAGAACCTGGCGGGCGAGGTCGTAGTGCCCGAGGGCGTAGGAGCCGGCTCCGCCGCAACACCAGTCGGCCTCGGGCAGCTCGCGGTACTCGACGCCCGGCAGGGACTTCAGGATGTCGCGGGGCTCCTTGACGAGTTTCTGGCCGCGAGAGGCGTGGCAGGGGTCGTGCCAGGTGACTACGAGATGCGATGCGTGATGCGTGATGCGTGATGAAGAGCAAGAAGCGGCAAGGAACTGGACCACGTCGCGGGTGCGGGAGGCGAGCTTCTCGGCCTCCCTGCGGAGCGGGTCGGCCTCGGGGAAGAGCGTGGGGTATTTCTTGAGGAACGAGGCGCACGACGAGCAATCGGTGACGACGAGGTCGTAGGGGGCGGCGCCGAGACACTGGAGGTTCTTGCGTGCGAGGCTCAGCGCGGCTTCGCGGTCGCCGTAGGTCTCGGCAGGCAGGCCGCAACAGCAGTTGGGCAGGACGGTGACCGTCTTTCCCCGCGCCTTGAGCAGTTCGAGCGACGCCTCGGCCGCGTCGGGCGTCATGATGTCCATGCCGCAGCCGACGAAGTAGGCGATGTGGAGGGCATCCCCATGGCCGTCGTAGCGGCCGGCCTTCACCCTGTCGCGGAATGCCCTGGCGGGAAACCGCTCGACGATCTCCTCGGCTCGCGGAAAGTCGCGGCCAAAGATGCGAAGGAGCCCGAGCGCCTTGGCGACGCTGGAGAGCTTCGCCTTCTTGCCCAGGGCTGCGGCGCGCGCGGCGAGGCGCAAGCGGCCTGGATAGGGCAGCAGGCGGTGGAAGAGCAGCTTGTGGAGGCGGCTCCGCCCGACCTTCTGGAGGAACTGGCCGCGGGCCGCGGTGATGAGGTCGGCGGTCGGCACCGCGGGGAAGCAGTGGGCCGTACACGCCCCGCACAGCAGGCAGGCGAAGAGCGGTTCCTTGAGGTCCGACGACCACTCGACGCGCCCCTCGACGATGGCGCGCAGGAGTGCCAGCCGCCCGCGAGCCACGCCCGCCTCGTGCCCGGTCGAGCGGAAGATCGGGCAGGCCGTCTGACAGAAGCCGCAGCGGTTGCAGCGCACGATCTGGTCGTACTGGTCGGTGATATCCATCAGCGCAGCAGACCCCTGAAGGGATGAATGGATGGGTGGATGAGTGGATGAATGAAAGACAGCGGGGAGTCATCCATCCATCCAATCACCCATTCATCCTCCGACTCAGTTGATCGAGGCCACGAGGCCCTCAACGAACTTGCGAGCCGCCCTGGCTTCTCCAAGCAGGGTCGGCAGGTCGCCAGGGGCGAGGGTCTCGATGACGAGCGGGCCGCTCGTGAAGCCGCCCTTCTTGAGCGCGCCCAGCACCGCCCGGAAGTCCACCTGCCCCGTGCCCGGCGTGACGGCGACATTCTTGGGGTGCTTGTAGTCCTTGATGCACACACCGCTCACCAGGCCGTCCACCGTCGCGGCGTCCTTCGCAGGGTCGAGTTCACCGTCGGAGTAGTAGTAGATGTTGCCGGGATCGTACCAGAGGCGGAAGCTCTTGTGCCCGACGGCCTCGATGCACTGGCGGCACTGGGGGCCGGTGGCGTTGAGGCCGCCGTGCGGCTTCAGCACGATTTCGAGGCCCTTCTCGGCGGCGTACGGGCAGACTTCGGCGATGGTCTTGTAGTAGGCGTCGTTGGCCTTCGCGTCGCCCGTGCCGCCGACCATGAGGGCCTTGGCGGTTGCGGCGACGCAACAGTCAATGAGCTTCTTGAGCGCGGCGACGCCCGGCTCGCCCAGCGGGAACCCGCCGCCGTAGACGCACGGGACGCTGAGCCCACGCTTCCTGACCTCCTCGCCAACCTGTTGCGCCTCCTCGAGGGTCGTGGCCGTGGAGATCACCAGGTTGTTCTTGCCCTTGGCAGTCATCAGGCCCGCGTGCTTGAAGCCCGCCTCTGCGATGGCGTCGAGGGCCACGTGGTACTCGTGCTTGTCCCACGGGCGCGTCCAGCAGCCGATCTGCCAACCGCCCGGCCTCTCCCCCGCCGCGCGGGCGCGCGCCGCAGCCAGTCCGAGGCCGGCAGCAGCCATCATTTCGCGTCGTGTCATCGGTTCATCTCCTTCCAGGCAGGCGGCCGGGGGCGAAGACGCCGTGGGGGTCGAGAGCGGCCTTGAGCCGGTGCATCACCTTCCAGTCGCTTCGCTCCGGGGCGAAGACATCGTGGGTCTTCTTGAACTCCTCAGGAGCCTTCTCCATGACCACATGCCCTGCCCAGTTCCCCGCGGCGGCCGCAAGGGCCGCCCACTGCTCCTCTGAGAACGCCGCAAACCCCAGCGTGGCCCGCCCGCAGCCGAAGTCCAGCAGGGCATCGGCTGAGCGCGGAAGAGCCTCGACCGCCGCCGCCATGAGTCCGACGGGAACATCAACACGGACGACGAACGAGGCGGCGAACGCGGAGCGCAGAACCTCGGCGTGGGTCCCCTGATAGAGGGGGTAGCTTGCCGCCTCATCGTCCCGCAGTCGGGCGGCTCTGAGGATGCCGGCAGCGGCATCGAGCTGCGCCCCAACTGTCACCCCGAAGCCCTCAAACCCAACACTCAACCGCCAGGAATCCGATCCACGTGCTGTTGGAGCGGCCGTGACGAAGGCGGGGTTCAGCCTCGAGCGCAGAAGCTCGCCAGCGGCAGCCGCGCATTGGCACAGCGTCCCTGAAGCCGAGAGGGCGCGGCACATTTCAGGGACGGTGCAGACCCGGAACGTCACTTCCGTGAGGAGGCCCAGCGTGCCGGCCGACCCGGCGAGGAGGCGGGTGATGTCGTAGCCCGCGACATTCTTGATGACGCGGCCCCCCGCCTTGATGTGCTTCGCCATGCCTGAGACGAAGCGAAGGCCGAGCAGCGCGTCCCGGGGCGCTCCATAGGCCAACCGCTCGGGGCCGCACGCGCCGAGCGCCACCATGCCGCCCACCGTGCACGCGTCGGCCAGCGGAGGGCGGAACGGCAGCCACTGCCTGTGCGGCGCCAGGAACGCCTGGGCTGCCACGAGAGTCATCCCTGCGCCCAGAGTCACGGTCTGGTTGTCGGCGTCGTGTTCGATGACGGAGCAGAGCTGCTCGGTGCGGAGTGGGACTGTGGCTCGGTCAGACCAGTTGCCGAAGTCGGCGCGGCGTCCGCCCCCCACGGGCACGAGGGCCTGGCGCGCGGCTATGGCGGCCGCAACCATCTCGCAGGCCTCCGCCGGACTGGAGGGGACGAGGGAACCCGCGACGCCCGATTGCGACTGGCGAGCCGCGGGCTGGGCAGATGCGGCGATGGTGGGAATCGCCTTGCCCGGGTTCATCAATTGGGCGGGGTCGAAGGCCTGCTTGACGGCCTGCTGGAACGCCAGGTCCTCGTCGGAGAAGATGAGCCGCATCCCATCGAGTTTCTCGACGCCCACGCCGTGCTCGCCAGTGATCGTGCCGCCGAGCGCCACGCAGGCCTTCATCACCTCGCGGCCCGCCTCGTGCACGCGATGCGTCTGGCCAGCGTCGCGGTTGTCGAAGAACAGCAGAGGGTGCAGATTGCCATCGCCCGCGTGCAGCACGTTGCCGCTGGGAAATCCGAACCGCGCCGCGATCTCCGCCACGCGCTCGAGGGCCTCGGGCAGGCGGTTGCGGGGCACCGTGCAGTCGGCCACCCAGAAGCTGGGCGCGATGCGCGCCAGCGCGCCAAAGGCGCCCCGCCGCCCGGCCCAGAGCTGGTCCCGCTCCGCTGCGTCGCGGGCTCGGCGAATGCTGCGGCAGCCGTTGGCCGCGCACAGCTCCTCGATGCGCTGGGCCTGCGAGTCGAGGCCGGCCGCCGGCCCCTCGACCTCGATGATGAGCACCGCGGCCGCATCGAGCGGGTAGCCGGCAGGATAGCTCGCCTCGACCGCACGGATCACGGGATTGTCCATCATCTCCAGCGTGGCCGGCACGATGCCGTGGGCGATGATGGCCGACACCGACCGCGCCGCGGCCTGCGTGCTCTCGTAGATGGCGAGCAGGGTGATGACTTTCTCGGGCAGAGGGAGGATGCGCAGCGTCATCTCGGTGACGACGCCAAGCGTGCCCTCGCTGCCGACGAGCAGGCCCCGCAAGTCGTAACCGGGCGGGTCGAGCGCCCCGGCGCCCAGGCGCGTCACCTCGCCGCTGGGCAGTACCACCTCCATGCCCAGCACGTGGTTGGTCATGACGCCGTACTTCACGCAGTGGGGCCCGCCTGAGTTCTCGGCCACGTTGCCCCCCAGCGTGGCCGCCTTCTGGCTGGCGGGGTCGGGGGCGAAATAGAAGCCCAGAGGGGCCAACGCGGCCTGAAGCTCCAGGTTCGTCACCCCCGGTTGCGCGAGGGCCAGGCGACGCTCGGGCTCGAGGGATAGGATGCGGTTCATCCGCGTCAGGCACACGATCACGCCGCCGCGCGGCGCAATGCTGCCGCCCGACAGGTTGGTGCCGAAACCGCGCGGGACCACAGGCACGCAGGCGGCGTTCGCTGCGCGCACCACCGCGGCGACCTCCTCCGTCGAGGCGGGGAAGACCACCGCATCCGGGATGCCGATCGCCAGCGAGGCGTCGTACGAGTAGACCTCGGCATCGACGGGGCCGGCCGCGACATTGGCCTTCCCCACGATGCGGCGAAGCTGGTTGAGCAGCCCGGCGGGGATCATCGTTCGGCGTAGACCGCCGCGGCGGCCTCCAGCCCTCCGGGGTTGACCTTGACGCCCTCGGCCCGCAGGATCGACTCGAGCGCGGACAGGAAGAGCGTGACGTTGCGGCGGGTCGAGGCGTGCCCCATCAGGCCCACCCGCCACACCTTGCCGGCGAGCGGCCCCAGGCCCGCGCCAATCTCGATGCCAAAGTCGGTGAGCAGTGCTGCGCGCACGCGCGTGTCGTCGGCCCCGTCGGGGATTCGCACGGCGTTGAGCATGGGCAGCCGCTCCGCTTCGGGCACCAACATGGCGAGCCCCATGGCCTCGATGCCGGCCACCAGGGCCCGATGGTGGAGGCGATGGCGCGCCCATCGGGCCTCGAGGCCCTCCTCGGCGATGATGCGCAGCGCCTCATACAGGGCGTAGATCATGTTGATCGGCGCCGTGTGATGGTACTTGCGCGCGCCGCCCCAGTACTGCCGCACCATCGTCATGTCCAGATACCAGCTCGCCACGGGCGACTTGCGGCCGTCCAGCACCTTCAGTGCCTCGGGGCTGAACGAGACCGGCGCCAGTCCCGGGGGGCACGACAGGCATTTCTGCGTGCCGCTGTAAACCGCGTCAATCCCCACGGCGTCCACGCCCACGGGCATGCCGCCCAGCGAAGTCACTGTATCCACGAGGAAGAGCGCCCCCGCCGCGGAGGCGATGCACGCGATGTCGTCGAGCGGCGTACAGGCGCCCGTGGAGGTTTCGGCGTGGACGACGGCCACGAGCTTCGGCCTGCGCCCCTCGAGGGCCTTCTCGACGGCCTCCGGCGCCACCGCCCTGCCCCATTCGGCCTCCACTTTGACCAGCTTGCCGCCGAGCCGGCGCACTATGTCGGCCATGCGGGTGCCGAACACGCCGTTGACGCACACCACCACCTCGTCCCCCGGCTCCACCAGGTTGACGAAGCACGTCTCCATCCCCGCACTGCCCGTGCCCGAGACGGGAATGGTGAACTCGTTCTGCGTCTGGAAGACGTACCGCAGAAGCTCCTGGGTCTCGTCCATGATGGCGAGGAACTTCGGGTCGAGGTGCCCGATGGTCGGAGCCGCCATCGCCTCGAGCACGCGCGGCGACACGTCGCTCGGTCCCGGCCCCATCAGCACGCGCTGCGGAACTGTCACGCCTCGGTACCTTCCTGCTTCCATTCCGCCTCCAATGCCTCGGTGTGGACGCAAACGCGGCCCCCGGCGCCGGGCGCCGTGCGCGGCGCATTATACCCGCCCTGGGCCTCTGCAACAACACGCGAGGGCATCGAGGCCGTCAGGGAGTGAGGACGAGCCGCACCACGCTCCGCGCCCCCGCCGCGACCCGCCGCGCCGACTGGCTGCCATCAGGCCAGACGGCGATGACCTCGGACTCGATG
The DNA here is from genome assembly GCA_035384565.1 of Planctomycetota bacterium. Classification (NCBI taxonomy): domain Bacteria; kingdom Pseudomonadati; phylum Planctomycetota; species Planctomycetota bacterium. Next base: position 77,260 of record DAOOIT010000023.1, read on the forward strand.
GTCTCGGGGGTGGGGTTCCAGACGTGGACCCGCCGTTCGTGGACCTCGGCGGGGTCCATCGTCGCGGCGCGGGGCACGACGGTGCCGAGGCGGGCGTCGGCCGCGCGGGCCAGGCCGCCGCCGTACACGAACTCGCCGAGCACGCAGTCGCTGCCCTGGTACGACGCGAGCAGCGTCTGGTCGTGGGGGTTCTCATAGGCCAGGTAGGGCAACGTGTCGTAGAAGTCGCGCTCGCTGGCGATGGCCTCGCGCGGCACGTAGTGCGGGCGCATCGCCTCGTCGAGCACGCGCTTGAGCGTCCGCGCGGCGGGGAACTGTGCCAGGCCAGTGCGCGCGATGTACCACAGAACGTCGTAGAAGCCGCCCTCGAGTTCTGCCTCACCCGCCAGCGCGGCCAGGCACAACAAGCCGTTCTGCGTTTCCCAGGGCGGGCATTCGGCAATCTGGTCGCGTCCCGCGTTCGAGCCGTTGCACCAGCCTCGCAGGTCGAAGTCGGGGTCGGCCGAGCCATTGTGGCAGGCGTAGTTGATGGCGAGCAGGTAGCGGGCGAAGCGGCGGGCGTTGGCCAGGAACCGCGCCTCGCCCGTCAACCTGTGGGCGAGCAGGTTGGCCAGGATGGCGTGCCCGTGGCCGAGGCTGCGAATCTGGCCCCCGTGCATCAGGCTGCCGGCGCGCCCTACGTTGAACTCCCAGAACCGGCCGTCGAGCCGCTCGGCCATCTCGGCGAGGAGGACCATGGCTTGCTCCCGCATGGCGGCAACGCCGTAGGCCTGGGAACCCAGCAGTAGCGCCTCGGTAATCGTGGCCTGAGCCCCGTAGTCCATCTCGCGGGCCCCGCCGCTCTCGGACACCGATCTCTCGAGCATCGCATCGAGAATCGGCCTGATCGCCCCGTGCAGCGTGCTGCCGCGGCCCGCGCCGGCCACCCACCACACGCTCGGCAGCAACGGCACGGTGGAGTTGATCCAGCCGAAGTAGCTGCTCTTGTGTTCCTCAACCCATCGGGCGAGTTGGCCATCGTTTCGCAGGCAGGCGGCCTCGAGTTCGGCGTCGCGCGTGAGCAGCGCCCGGTAGTGCAGCGGCCCGGCCCACTGCGGCCACCAGAAGAAGCTGTAGTCGCCTCCCGCCTTCGGCCGGGTGCCCGTGGCATAGGTGCAGATGCCCTGACCCGGGCGGTAGAGGCCCTCGGTCGGCGCCTCGCGGCAGAAGACGTCGCGCAGCCACGTGACCGCCTGGCGCCAGGTGACGCCCCGCGCGGTCGCGCGGTCGAACGCCTCGATGCGGCCGCCCTCGGGGAGGCTGAAGCGCGCCGCACGCTCCCACGCACGGTAGAGCATCGCATCCAGGCTGCCGCCCGGCATCTCCGCCGCGAAGTCGAGGACGAGACGCTGGCGGTGCTCCTCGCCGCCGGCGAACAGCACGTTCGGGTCTTTCGCGAAGGCGCTGGACCAGTTGAGCGCGCCCACGATGTACTTGTACCCTCTGGCCTCCGCAATGCCGCCCCACACGCTTGGAGGGCCCACCGCGGTGTTGCGGGTGGGGGTGACGTAGACGTCGTGCACCCCGCACACCCCCCAGTCAGCCGCGAAGGTCACATGACGGTCGCCCGGCCCGCCCGCCGCCACGAGGCTCTGGCAGAGGAAGGGGGCGTGGCACGACCCCGTGAGGCGGACCGCCTGCGGACGCGAGTAGACCCAGGCCGGGTTCTCCCAGATCGGCGGGGTGATTCGCTGCGAGCCGACCCACCGCGAGACGGGATTCATCCCGATCACGGTCGTCACCGTTTCCGAGCCGTCGTACTCGTAGGGGGTTTCGAACGTCGAGTAGGCTTCCAGCAGCTCGATGCTGGCTTCGGGGGTGAAGCCACACTCGATCAGGAAGCCGCCTGCCCCGCCATCGGCCCGCACGGCAACGCGCCAGGCGACAGGCGTCCGACCATAGAGCGCCGTGCCGCTGAAAACCGCACCGTCGGCCAGGCGCTCGACGCGCGAGGCCGCCATCGGCTTCACGTGGCCGATCGAGAGCCACTCGTGGTCCTTGAAGCGCAGCATGCGCCGCTGGCCCGCGTAGAACCAGTCAGGCGTCCATCCTGCGTCGGTGCGATGGAAGACCGCCCGTCTCGCTCCGCTGACGACCTCGATGGCGTCCAACCCGAGCGCTCCCCTTCACGCCGCTGCGGCGCGGAACCGAGGACTCAAGCGCTGGCGGCAAGCCGAGAGGATGCGAAGCTACTTGGCTTTCTTGGTGTCGGCGGCAGGGGCGGCGGCGCCCTCGGCGGCGCCTTCGGCCGCAGCGGCCTTCTCCGCCTTCTTCACCTTGCCGCCGGCCTTGACCCGGCGAATCTTGACCTTCGGCAGGCTGAAGATGGATTGGCCCTCCTGCCAGGCCTCGTCGTCCATCAGGCGCTTGACTCGCTCCGCACGCGTCAGCACATTCCGATGGCGCTTCAGGGCAGACTTCGAGGCCAGGCTCTTGTGCAACGACATAGGGGATGCCTCCTGGTGGGGTCGTAGCGGTCACTGGGGCAACAAGTCGCTGTCGCGGTACTCGCGGCGCCCCTGGCGCGAGACAAGGTTGCGAATCTGATCCCGCACCTGCGCGCGGGTCGCGGCGTCCATCGCCTGAAGTCCCCGGGCGCACAAGCGGTAGCGCCCGGCCTTGTCGCGCCAGACGTACGCCTCGACCTGCAAGGCCGTGAATGGCGCGTATCGGTTCAGGTACTCGGCCTCCTTCTCCACGCTGGCACGGTCGGCGGGCGTCTTGCCCAGGGTCAGCATGGTGAATACCATGCCATCGATCACCTCCGGTTCCGACGACACGGCGCCGCTGGCCTTGGCGGCTGGAGTCGCGCTCTGGGGCTTCTGGGCGGCCTCCTCGGCCTGACGCTTTATCGCGCCCTCGTAGGCCCGCCACCCGTGTTGGCGGCCGACCAGATACCCGAGCACCACGAGGAGCAGCACGATCACCACCCCGCCCGCCACGGCCGGGTAGCTCAAGGTCACCTCGCCCGTCGCGAGCACCTGGGACTCGGCGCGAGGGGCCCCCTGGACGGGCGCCTCATCGGGCGCCTCGCCCTCTGGCCTCTTCTTGGCTTGCTGCATCCCCCGGAAGGCTTCGAAGAACTCCTCCGGGCCACTGGCGCGTGTCACGGCTGAACTCCGAAACACTCAGGTTGATACCCGGGGATGGAGCGAACACGGGGATATCATCAAGACCCTGGGCGCCTCTCCGGCAGAGAGAGTCGCCCTGCACCTAACTCGCCCTTACGGTACCAGAAAAGCGGCGACGAGTCAACGCCATTTCGCCGGTTGCTGGCCACCCGCCGAGAGCATGGCGCCCAGCTCTGGCCGCCTCCGGCACAGGACAGTCCAAGCCCTGCCGGCTCCTCGCCTCAACCCACCTTGTGAGAGCGAAACAGGTCCAGGGGGCCGGGACGGCTGCGGCAGGCCTTGGGTCGCTCACGCGCCACACCTGCTCACCCCAGAGAGAAGGAGGATCAGGCTCATCTGGATCTGGCGATCCCGACGTCGCCGCCATTGGGCAGCGTCGGGCTGGTCCTGCGGCGCCCGCGAGTGCCACCGCATAACCCCATATGCCACCGCGCCTTATGCTCCCCGGCCATTCCCCCTCCCATACTTGCTCATCGCGCAGATGAGCGCCTATGGCAGAAACCGCGAGAATCGCCCATTCTCGCCCTTCTACCCATGCTGTATCACTCTCCCCCTCACGGGGTTGATACAGCATGGACAGGCTGCGCCCGCCAGCCGCGGGCGCGGGCTTGAACTATGCCGGTCTCTGGTGTAGGAGTCCCCGGAACAGGGCAAGGCCCGCTGCAAAGGTAGCCGCGAGCATCCCGCCTGCGGCCCTCTTTCTCGTCCCTACGCCCTGCCCCCTTTTCTCGTCCCCACGTTCTACTCCCTCTTCTCGTCCCTACGCTCTGCGTGGGGACGGGCCTCTTGGCCGCTCTGCGGCCTCTTCGTCTTCCTGAACCTCCCGCGGGTTGCAAACCCGCGGGAGGATGGGATTGGACGCAGGAGCGTCCGGTGACCTCCGCCCCCACGCGGAGCGTAGGGCCGAGCATGAGAGCCCGCCCTCCCGAACTCTCCAATACGTTCGGGAGGGTACGAGCCCCAGCGCTCGCCTTTCCTGTTACCCTCCCGAAGGTATTGGAACCTTCGGGAGCAATAGCCTCTGGAATCGCGCCAGAGAGAATGCCGCATTCCAGAGAGGCCATGAACCGCCAGACGGCCGGGGGCGATTGGGGGGCAATCTTCGGAAGCCGCGCCCACGTGATCTGCGTTCGACCGCTTCAAACATCGCAACCGCCTCCGCACCTGCCGGGGTGTGGGCCGGAATTGTAGGTGGCTGCGGGAGCTCCGAAGGAGCGAAATAG
>DAOOIT010000024.1 GCA_035384565.1 Planctomycetota bacterium
CTCGCCCCTGCGCTCCGCGTGGGGGCGATGAGCCGGACGCTCCCGCGTCCAACAACCCCGCGTTCGTTCTCGGGGTTCGGCTGTGGGCGGGGCCTCCGTGCCCCGCGTCCTGCCGCCTCCTCGCGGGGGACAGAGCCCCCGCCCACAAGCCTGCAACCCCAACCTCCCGCGGGTTCGCAACCCGCGGGAGGTTCCCGACTCTTCCCCGAAGACGAAGAGGCCGCGGAGCGGCCAAGAGGCCCGTCCCCACGCAGAGCGTAGGGACGAGAAAGGGGGGCAGAGCGCAGGGACGAGAAAAGGGGGAGCAGAGCGTAGGAACGAGGGAGGGCGCAGCAGGGCCTCCCTCCCGAAGGTTCCAATCCCTTCGGGAGGGTAACAGGAAGGGCGAGCGCTGGGGGCCCCTCCCGCCGAAGTCGGGCGCCCGCTCCGGCCGGCAGGCTCACAGCGAGTTGAGATAGGCGATCAGGTCGGCCAGCTCCTCCGGCGAGAGCTTCGACGTGACGCCGTGCTTGTCTTCCTTGTTGAAGGCCGTGAAGACTTCCTCGAGGGTGGCGGCGCGGCCGTCGTGCAGGTAGGGCGCCGTGCGGTACACTTCGTTGAGCTTGGGCGTGTAGAACCGGTCGGTGGGCTTGTCGTAGGCGCCCAGCGTGCCCACGTCGTAGGCCTTCAGATCGGTGTAGTTGGCCCCGGAGTGGCAGGTGCTGCACTTGGCCTTGCCGTCGAAGAGCTTCTTGCCGCGCTCGGCCGCCTCGCTGAGCTTGCCGTTCACCAGGAAGGGGTTGGGGTCGGCCTTCAGCGACTTCAGGTAGTCGTCCACCGCCGTGGCGGTCTCCTCGGGCACGACGGCGAAGAGGATGAAGCGGAAGCCGGCGCGCACCGCCACGTCGGCCGTCTGGCGCACGCCCATGGCCATCACGGGCGCCGTGACGTGCGAGTAGACGAGCGAGCGGGTCTTCTTGTGGTTGCCCATGCCGTCGTTGAGGAGGTCCCAGCGGAGGCCGTCCATGCGCGCGTCGCTGGGGTGGCAGGTGGCGCAGCTCTGCCATTTCTGGAAGCAGAGCTCGGCGTCGTGGAAGGCGATGGCGCCCTTGCGCACCTGGTCGGGCTCGGGCTGCGGGCCGACGGGGATGTTCCTGGCGAGGTTGCCGGTCTCGGTGTCCATCACGCACAGCGCGCCGCCGAAGTAGGTGGGCACGTAGAGCTGCTTGCCGTCGGGCGACAGGGCGATGCCGCGCGGCCCGCGCTCGAAGGGCCGGTCGGCCGCGTGCAGATAGAGCAGCGTGCGGCCGCCCACGGGGAAGCGCTGGATCAGCTCGGCGAAGTACATGGCCATCAGGTCGTTGACGAGCTGGAAGCGGTACTTGGGGTCCTTCTTGACTTCGGCCCAGGGGTTGATGTTGGCCGAGCCGAGGCTCTTGGCGTACTGGTCGGGCACGTTGCCGGAGAGCATCTCGACGAGGCGGCCCACGTCAAGACGGGCCACCTCGTGGCAGCCGCTGAGGCTGACCCACAGGGTCTTGCCGTCGGCGGTGAGGGCGGCGCCCCAGGGGTCGGCCGCGCCCAGGTCAATGCTGTCCAGCAGCATCGTCGCGTACAGCTCGTCCTTCTGGAGGTCAATCACGGAGAGGGCCGAGGTGTTCATCCAGCCGCGCTCGAGCTGGGTCGTGGGCACCTGGAAGCGCGACACGCCGTGCAGCAGGTAGGCCCACTTGCCGTCGGGCGAGATGCACACGGTGCGGCCGTTCGTCGAGCCGCCGGGCAGCTTGATGGTCGAGCCCGTCTTGCCGTCCTTGGCATCGAAGAGGCTCACCGACATGGCGGTCGAGCTCTCGGTGGCTGAGCCGGTGGCGAGGGCGTTGCTCACCACCACGCGGGCCTCGTCGGGCGTCACAGCGGCGAACATCGGCTCGCGCACGCAGCGCACGCGGAACTTCTCGACCATCTCGCCGAGATCGATCACCGACACGTTGCCCGAGCCCATGTTGCACACATAGAGGCGGTTGGCCTTGGGCGCCACGGCGAGGCCCGTGGGGCGGTAGCCCACGGGGATGCGCTTCGTCTCCTTGCCGTTCTCGGTCGAGAGGGCGGCCACGGCATTGGCGGTCTGGAGCGCGACGAACAGCGTCTTGCCATCGGGCGAGAGCGCGATGCCGGCCGGGCCGCCGGCCGCCTTCCACTCGGCGACCGGTTTGCCGGCGGCGGGGTCCACCACCACGATGCAGTCGGCCGTGTGGTCCGAAACGTACACCGCCTTGCCGTCGGCCGACACCGCGGCCGCGTACGGCGAGCGGTAGGTGCCCGCCCACGCCGAGGCCGCGAGGCCGAGCACGCCGCACAGCAGAACCACACGAGAGGCCAGTCTTGTCACGGCGCGGTCTCCTGAATGCGAGCGATAGATTCCCTCTGCCCTCCCGGCCCTGTATCCCATCCAAATACCCCAAAGTCGAATCAAATGCAAGTCCCGATGGCCCAAGGCCGCCGCGGGGCCGCGCCGGGCGGGGCGCGCCATCACTTGCGGCGCGAGGGCATCCCCGCTATAGTGTACCGGGCGCGGAGCCAACCCGCAGGCCCGCTGCCGGCGCCCGCTGGCGCGATGTCGGATCAAAGGAGAAACCATGCCCGTCGAACCCAGCCGCCGCACGTTTCTCGGGCGAGCCGCCGCGTCGGCCGCGGCGCTCGCCGCGCCCACGATCGTCCCCGCCTCGGTCTTCGGCCAGGCCGCGCCCAGCGAGCGCGTGCAGCTCGGCCACATCGGCGTCGGCGGGCAGGGCAGCGGCCTGCTCGGCGGCTTCGTGGGCCTGCCCATGGCCATGAGCGTGGCCGTGTGCGACCCCGTGACCCAGCGCCGCGAGGCCGCGGCCAGCCGCGTCGAGCACGCCTATGCCGGCAAGGCCGACCGCGCGACGTTCAAGGGCTGCACGCCGCACAACGACTTCCGCGAGCTGCTGGCCCGCGCGGATGTGGACGCCGTCATCGTGGCCACGCCCGACCACTGGCACGTGCCCATCGCGCTGGCCGCCGTGAAGGCGGGCAAGGACGTCTACGTGGAGAAGCCCCTGGGCGTGAGCGTGGCCGAGGACAAGGCCCTGCGCGAGGCCGTGCACCGCTACGGCCGCATCTTCCAGTACGGCACCCAACAGCGCTGCTTCAGCACCCACTGCGCCTTCGGCTGCGAGCTGGTGCGCAACGGCTACATCGGCGAGCTCAAGGCCGTGCACGTGGTGGCGCCCAACGGCGCCACGGGCGGCAACCCCGCGCCCCAGCCCGTGCCCGAGGGCCTCGACTACGACCTGTGGCTCGGCCCCGCCCCCTGGGCGCCCTTCTGCAACGACCGCGTGTTCGGCGTGGGCCGCTGGCACATCTACGACTACGCGCTCGGCTTCATCGCCGGCTGGGGCGCCCACCCGCTCGACATCGCCCACTGGGGCTATCCCCACATCCCCGTCGAATACCGCGGCACCGGCCTCATCCCCACCGAGGGCCTCTTCGACACCGTGGTGAACTGGAACGTCCAGGGGCGCTACGCCAGCGGCGTCGAGTTCACCCTCAAGCCCGGCGGCGACCTTACCACCTTCGTGGGCACCGAGGGCTGGGTGGCCCCCTCGCGCGGCGGCATCACCGCCGAGCCGCGCTCGCTCCTCTCCGTCAAGATCAAGCCCGACGAGATTCACCTCCTCCAGGACACCCACCACTACCGCAACTTCGTCAACGCCTGTCTCACCCGCACCGCGCCGGCCAGCGACATTGATTCGGCGGTGCAAAGCGACTTCATGAGCCATCTGGGCGACATCTGCATCCGCGAGGGCCGCACCATCCGCTGGGACCCCAAGGCCGAGACCATCGTGGGCGACCCCGACGCCGCGCGCCGCCTCAGCCGCGCCCTGCGCAGCCCGTGGCACTTGTGAGGAACGCCCCACCCGCCGCACGCGCGGCACACGGGGTCGCTGCCGCGCGCGAGGCGATCGCACGGAGGAAGAGAGCATGAGAGTGAGGTTGCTTGCGGTCGGGCTCTGCGGCGTGGTACTGCTCGGCAGCCTGGCGGCCGCCGGCCAGCCCGCGGCCGGGCCATGGACGCAGTTCCGCGGCCCGAGGGGGCAGGCCATCAGCGCCGAGAAAGGCCTGCCCGTCACCTGGGGACCGCAGGAGGGCATCGCGTGGAAGGCCGACCTGCCCGGCGGCGGGGCCTCCACGCCCATCATCCTGGGCGACCGCATCTTCCTCACCTGCTTCAGCGGCTACCTGGTGCCCGGCGAGCCGAAGGGCGAACTCGACCAGCTCAAGCGCCACGTCGTCTGCCTGAGCCGCCGCGACGGCAAGCTGCTCTGGAGCAAGACGGTGCCCGCCAAGCTGCCCGAGGAGCCGACCATCCGCGAGCACGGCTACGCGGCAAACTCGATGTTCACCGACGGCGAGCGGGCCTACGCCTTCCTCGGCAAGTCGGGCGTCTTCGCCTACGACCTCGACGGCAAGCCGCTCTGGCAGGCCGACGTGGGGTCGAGGACCAACGGCTGGGGCACGGCGGCCTCGCCCATCCGCTACGGCGACCTGCTTATCATCAACGCCAGCGTCGAGAGCGAATCCCTCATCGCCCTCGACCGCGCGACGGGCAAGGAGAAATGGCGCGCGCCCGGCATCAAGGAGTCGTGGAACACCCCCATCCTCGTGCCCGTGGGCGAGAAGGTGGAACTCGTCCTGGCCATCGGCGGCAAGGTGCTCGCCTTCAACCCCGACACCGGCGCGCCGCTCTGGTCGGCCGCGACCGACATCCCCTGGTACATGGTCCCCAGCCTCGTGGCCGGCGACGGCGTGGTCTACTGCATCGGCGGGCGCGGCACGGGCGGGGCGCTCGCCGTCCGCTGCGGCGGGCGCGGCGACGTGACCGCCTCGCACCGCCTGTGGACGCTCAAGAAGGGCTCGAACGTCTCGTCGCCCATCCTGCACGAGGGCCACCTCTACTGGGCGCACGAGAACGAGGGCATCCTCTACTGCGTCGAGGCGAAAACGGGCCAGGTCGTCTACGAAGAGCGGCTTCCGCGGGCCGGGCAGTTCTACGCCTCGCCCGTGCTGGCCGACGGCAAGCTCTACTACACCAACCGCGGCGGCCGCACCTATGTTGTGGCGGCCAAGCCGAAGTTCGAGCTGCTCGCGACCAACGAGCTGGGCCGCGTGGGCACCTTCAACGCCAGCCCCGCCGTGGCGAACGGCCAGCTCTTCCTGCGGGCCGACAAGACCCTCTTCTGCATCGGCGGCGCCAGGTAGCCGCCTCGAGCGGAGGCCTGAGATGCTGACACGGAGATGCCCGTTCCTCCTGGGAGCGCTGGGGCTGGCGGCTGCCTGCGCGATGGCAGCCGCACCCGCCGCCAAAGGCGAGACACGACGCGGCCTGGCCTCGCGTTACCCGGGCGACAAGGGGATCGAGAAGGACCCCGCCGTCCTCTTTCACGACGACTTCGAGGCCGGGGAGGTGGGGAAGAAGTGGGACGAGGTCTCCATCCGCCGCCTCCGCAACGCCACGGCCCAGGCGCCGGCCCTCGTGGCCGAGACCGCCGCAGCCATTGCGCGCGGCGCCCGTTCGGCCCGCGCCTCCCTCCACAAGGACAGCCATTCCGACGTCTCGCTCGTCAAGCGCCTTCGCCCGGGCCTCGATGAACTCTACATGCGACACTACGTCCGCTACGGCCCCGACTACGGCTACCACGCGCACGGCGGCAGCGGGTTCATGGCCGACTGGGGCGGGGGCGCGTTCCGCGGCGCCGGCAAGGCCCCCGACGGCGACAAGTTCTTCTGGGCCACGCTCGAGCCCATCGGCAGGCCCGACCGCGGCTGGGGGCCCCCCGGCGCCCTCATCTTCTACGCCTACTGGTGGAAGATGAAGCCCGACGGCCGGGGCAACTACTGGGGCAACTGGTTCCAGCCGCAACCCGACCAGGTCCCGCCGCTCCAGACGTGGACCTGCATCGAGTGGCGCGTCAAGGCCAACACCCCCGGCCAGGAGAACGGCGAGCTGGACTGCTGGATCAACGGCGTGAAGCGCGGCGAGTTCCGCAACATCAACTGGCGTTCCGCCGAGTCCCTCCAGGTCAACAAGGTGCAGCTCACGCTCTACCTCGAGCCCGACGGCTACGAGCGGGCGGGCGGCGGCGTCACGCGCACCGTGTGGTACGACGACGTGGTCGTGGCCACGCAGCCCATCGGGCCGAAGGCCCCCTGAGGCTCGCGCGAAGGGGATACAAGAGGCGGGCCGAAAGCCGAAGAGCCCGCGCCGGAGAGTGAGGCCTACTGGGCCTGTCCCAGGGGCGCCGTCGTGTACTCCGCGAAGTCGGGGCGCAGCCTGCACGTGGCCGTCTGGCCGCCGGCCAGGGTGAACCGCACTTCTACCGTCTCGGCTTGGGCGGGGTCGGCGACGAACTTCTCCGAGGGCAGGTAGGCGAAGATGTGGCAGCGGCCGCCCGCGAGCCGCGCGCGCCAGCGCACACGCGGGTCGGAGACCGCCTTCACCGCCTGCGGCGCGTCGGGGGCCACGAGGGCCGGCTCCAGCGCCTTCAGTTCCTTCGTCACCTTCACCAGCCGCTGCCAGTAGTCCTCCTGCTGCTGTGCGTTGGCGACGGACATCAGGCCGCGGTTGCCGAAGCTCCAGTAGTAAAGGCCGCGCGCGCCTTCGGCGATGGCCATCAGGCTCATCGTGCGCAACTCCTCGGCCGTTGGCCAGCGGTCCGTGCTCCAGCCCTGGAAGAACTGGATGACCATCCACACCGGACGGCTGCCGTGGGTGGCCGCCATGCCGGCGCGGGTCCACTCGCCCACCATCGAAAGCGGGCGGCCTGCCTTCATGTTAAAGAGAGGATAGGGGTCAAGGCCGAAGACATCCAGCGTGTCGCGCCAGAGCGGCAGCTCGAGCGGCAGGTTGCTCACGCCGAAGGTCGGGTGGCCGGGGTCGGCCCTGCGCAGCACCCGGTACTGATGGAAGTGGCGCGGAACATCGTCGAAACCGCGCTCGTCCATCACGTACCAGCCGTGGAACGCGGGCAGATCGCGCATCGCGGCGGCCAGGCGAGTGAGGTAGGCGTCTACCAGCTCCTGCGAATCGAGCTTCTCGAGCTTCGCCGCCTCGGGCACGAGTTCGGCCACGCACGGCGTGCGGGGGAAGGGGGGGAAGGCGTTGTTCACGCAGTCGAAGTAGCCCAGGCCGTGCCGCTGCATCTCGGCCAGATAGCGCTGCCGCACCGCTGTGCCGCAGGGCCACCACCAGTAGTTCGTGTTCGCGTTCACCGGCGCCTCGGCCATCTTCTTCAGGCGGGCCGCCTCCTCGTCGAAGTCGAGTTCGCCATTCGCGAAGTGTCGGGTCGTGTTGTAGAGGCCGAAGGGAAAGACGGGCTTGCCCGCCACGTGCATCACCTGGTGCGCGTCGAACCAGACGGCGAGGCTCTTGCGCTGCTCGGCGGCGATCTTGTGGACGATGTAGGGCGGTGTGCGATAGGAGCCGAGGCGGGCCTCGACCTCGTAGCGCCCGAGGGGCCACTTGCTCGCATCGAGTTCGACGACCTGCTCCCTCGTGCCCGCCCCGAGGTGCGCCGTGGCGATCGGTTTGTCATCGCCCATGCGGCGGGCCTCGACGCCGGCGGGCTCCGTGGCCTTCGCATCGTTGGCGCGCACCCACAACCGCACCGCGGCCGGCCCGTCGTCGGGCAGGTAGCCGCGGTAGTTGGGGTAGAGCAGATAAGCTTCGGCCGGGGCAGGACGGATGCGCTCCAGGGCGAAGTCGTCGAAGAGGGCTTGTCCGCCGCTGGCGCCGCCGTAGCGGTGGAGGCTGATGGCCGCGCTGCCTGGCTTGAGCTCGGGCGGGATGAGCACGCGGAGTTCCTCCTGCCGCCAGTCGCCCGTGCCGCGGAACACGCTGGTCGAGGGCCAGGCGCGCTGGCCGTCCTGGAGCAGGTACTCGATGCTCACGCGGGCGCCGTCGCCCTTCGAGGCCCCGCCGAGGTCCCGCGTCCTCACCCAGAAGCGCAGGGCGTAGATGCCGGGGCCGAGGTCCTTGAGGGGCTGGCGCAGGCTGGGCACGTAGGGGGTCGCCTGGCCGCAGTTGAGCCGCACGCACGCCTTGCCCGAGCGGGCCGCGGCGTCGAGGGCGAACGCCGCGGCGTTCCGCGGCAGCCAGCCATCCCAGTCGGCCTCGAAGCCGGGGTTGGCGAGGGGCACGGCTTCGGTGGTTTCCTGCGGCAGGGCGGTTGGCCCGCCGGCCTCGGGCGGCTCGGCGGCAAGGCCGCTGCCCGCCAGGGCCAGAACGCCCACGAGGAGCCAGCGCGACGCAAACGGCCGGGGCATGGCATTCTCCTGGCCTCCCCAGGCCCCAATCGTAGCGTGCCCGCCCCGCACGTTCAAGCTGCGCGCGGCGTGCGCGCCATGACAGCCCTTGCCGTGGGCTGCCTCGAGGCAGTTCCGCCCAGGTTGGCCGTCAAGCCAGGATGTCGGGGTGGCGCTTCCTGAGGAAGCGGACGGCCGTCTTCAACGTCATCTCGGGGAAGGCGTTGCCGTACATGCACAGCACCCACGGGCCGTCGTGGCCGACGTCCTTCACCGCGCGGATGCAGGCGTCCACGTCAATCTCCCCCTGCCCGATAGGCAGGTGGAGGCCGGGCACCTGAATCCCATCGGCGATGTGGATGGCGCCCAGCGTGCCCTTGAGCGCCCGAATCATTCCTACGGGATCGCCCTTCGTGATGACGTTCGCGTGGCAGAAGTCGAGGCAGATGCGGACCGCCTTCGAGCCGACCTCGGCGATGAGCCTTGGGGCCTTCTCGGGCGTGCTGGCGATGAGGCCGGGGTGAAGCTCGATCTGGATGGTCACCCCCTTCGGCTCGGCGATGGCGGCGCACTCCTTGAGCGTCCGCACCAGGCGGCCCCACATCTCCCGCTCGTCGGCGCCGTCGGGGCAGCGGCCCTCGGCGATACAGACGTGCGAGGCGCCGAGCGCGGCGGCGAGGTCCACATTGTGCTGGATGAACGCCACGCTCTCGGCTCGGCCCTTCTCCGCATCGGAGCCCAGATAGGCCCCGAAGCCCGGGTTGTTCTGAAGCGGCGCCCCGATTATGCCCTTGATTGGCAACCCCGCCGCCTCCGCCGCCTGGCGGCACAGAGCGAGGTTCTTCGGCCCGAACCGCGGATCGAGCAGATAGGGGATGTGTGGCAGGAACAGGTCAAGCCCGCCCGCCCCGGCCTTCTTCAGTCGTTCGAAGATCGCCTCAATCGGCCCGGCGGGGAACATGTGGTTGCTGGCTAACAACACGGCGTACCTCCTTTCAAGATTCCGCGTGCAGGTATGCACGCCTTACCAAGACTCAGCCTCTCAGGTGCTTCGCAAACGTGGCCTTCACCCGCTTCCACATTTCGTCGGAGAGGACGTGGCCGGCTCCCTGCTCGATGAAGTGGGTGAAGTTGGCTTCGGCGCCGGCGCGCTTGTAGGCGGCGGCGATGCGCTCGATGCCCTCGCGGGCCTCTTCGATAGGGCTGCCGCCGTCCTTCTCGCCCAGGTTGAGGTGCAAGGCGCGCGGGGCGATCAGGCCGGCAATCTCGGGCGTGTCGCCATACTGATACCACCCAGGGATGAAGTTGGGGAAGCAGTGGAGGATGTGGGTGCGGTGGATGCCCTTGTAGGTGGGCAGGCAGCAGTTGCCGACGAGGGCCTTGAGGCGCGGCTCCCACGGGCCGATGAGCCAGGTGCAGGTGGACCCCATCGAGTGGCCGTAGCAGCCTATCTCGTCCTTCTTCACCTCGGGGCGCGTGACGAGGTAGTCAATGGCCCGCCGCATGTCGAGGATGTATTTCCAGGCGAGGCACTTGCCGGCGACGACGTAGCGGAGGAACTCGAACCGCTCGTAGTCGCCACCGCGAAGATGCTTGCTCTGCCGCTCGCCAAAGCAGAGGGCGTCGGGGCAGATGACCACGTAGCCTTCCTTGGCCAGCGCGACGCCTGTATGGTGCATGGGCATGCCCGCCAGGCCGGCGGGCTCCACCTTGCCCAGGTGCCAGGCGCCGTTGTGCTGGTGCCACACGGCCACCGCGGGGGCGGGATGAGCGGCGTCTACGCCATCGGGGATGAGGACGAATGCGGGCACGCGGTCGCCCGGCTCGACCTCATACGTCACCGACTCGATGCGGTAGCCGTCCTTCTTCATCGCTTCGCGGAGGACGGGCTTGAGGTCGCCCGGCTCGGGCCACGGCCCGCCGAGGCAGGCGAGGAGTTTCTCTCTGAGCTGAGCGTCGGTCATGGCGGGGGTCTCCTGGGCGAGGGTGGCCGGGAGCAGGGCTTGGGCGGCGAGCAGCCCGGCCGCCGAGCCTGCGAGGAACGCGCGGCGGGGCAGTGCCGTCTGCGGCGAGTTGGGCGGACCGGGCACTTGAGGCTCCCTTCGGGAATGGCAGATGTCCAATATAGGAAAACCCGCCTCGCGCGCAAGCCGGCAAGATCGGTTTGACACGCGGTGCCCTTTGCGTTAGCATTCCTGCCGTTCGAGGGGATAGGGCTGTCGAGAGCACTTGCCTGCAAAGGAGGCGCGTGGTGAGGTTACCAGGTGTCCGATGGATGGGCCGGGGCCTGGCATTGGCGGCGGCTCTGGCTCTCGTGGCCGGGTGCAGCCACCCGGCGAGCGTGGGCGACTACTTCGTGCACCGCGGGGAGGACGCCCTGGACTGCATTGACCTGGGCGTGACGTGGACGGAGACGCCGTATGCCTCGGTCTACGCGTGCCTGTTGGGCCTCAGCTCGATCGGCGCGGGCCACGTGGACGGCGGTTTCTTCGGCATCGGCGGCGGGCGCGTCGGCGTGATGCCCCACTACCACAAGGTCTGCGGCCTCCTGCTGTGGACCTACGAGGAGCTGGGCTGGGGCGAGTTCGACATCAACAAGCCGGAGACGCTGTACCGCTGGCACAACGGCCCGATCGGCTACGCGTGCTACTTCGAGCGGAAGCCCGATTACGGCTTCTCATGAACGAAGTACCTCCACGTAGGTTACGTGGGTCTGGTCGCCAACGCGCGATTCCTTCAGATGCTCGATTTCATGGGTGGCTTCTTCCTCCTCGACCTCTCTGGCGACGACGGCACGGCCACCAGCGTGTGGCCCTGGCAGGCTCCGGGCACCTCGAACGAGTGCATGCGTCCGGAGATCCCGTACTGAGCCGAACGGCGGAAGTCCCGCGCACGGGGGCAGGCCATCAGCCTGCCCCCGCGCCATGTGGTTTGCTGGAAAACGCCCGACATGGTATAAAGGTGTCGAGGCGGGCGGACACGTTTCTCGACCCATGAGGAGTCTCGGATGAAGCGGTGTGGCGCGTGGCGTGTTGGCGTGGCAATGGCGGCGGTGGCCCTGGCCGTGTCGCTCACAGGATGCGCGACGTACTGGGAGCAGCGCGGGCAGGATGCGGCGCAGATCCTCGAGATCGGCATCACGCACACGGAGAAGCCGATGAACGCCTTCTTCATGTGCGGCGTGAGCCTGGTAGGCTTCGGCGCGGCCAATATCGAGGGCACCTTCTCGGGCATCGGCGGCAACCAGGTGGGCACCACCAAGCTCTACTACCGCAGCGTGGGCTACGGCCTGTGGACCTATGAGGAGATCGGCTGGGGCGACTACGACAAGGCCAGGCAGGAGACGCTCTACTCCTACTATGGCGGCATCGTCGGCTGGATCGAGCACATTCAGCGTCGGCCCGGCTACGCGCCCGGCTGCAACCACTTCTTCCACTTCGGCCACACCGGCTTCGTGCTCAACCTCCGCTACCTCGAGATCATAGACTTCCTGCTCGGCTGGACGACGCTCGACCTCTGCGGCGACGATAACGACGTGCTCGGCCACTGGCCGTGGCAGAGCGCGGGCGCCCGCAACCTGCCTCCGCGATTCAACTTCGGCGACGCGCCGGCCGCTGCGCCTGTCAAGTAGGCGCGGTCATCGCTCACCCTCGAGCCAGAACCACACTGGCGCCGCGTCCCGGACCGGGGCGCGGCGCCAGCTTATTCATGCACCACCATGCGCGTGGGGTCACTTCGCCGTCGGCTGCTCGGTCGGGGCCTTAGGGGGCTGGGCGTTGTAGTAGTCAGCCAGCTCCTTGAGCACCCGCTTGTTGTGCTTGCGCCAGGAGCAGACGGGGATGTAGTGGAACCGCCCGTCGGGCGGGTCGAAGTAGACGTGCACGCTGGGGCAGCGCTCGAGGCGCTCGGTCTCGAGGATCGGGTCGTCCTCCAGCGGCAGGATGATCACGCGCAGGGCGCTCTGCACGGTCATGTGCTTCAGGCGCGTCTTGCTGAAGCTGCCGAAGGGGGCGCGGGCGAGCGTGGCCAGCACGTGCCAGAGTTTGCCGAGGCCCTTGCCCTTGAAGGCCCGGCCGAAGACGAAGTGGCGTCTCACCACCCGCATCAGGCCGAAGAGCGCGGCCGTGCGCGCCAGCCCGACCGCCCGGCCGAATCGCCCGAGCGCGCTCTGCGCCCAGCGCTCGTCGCGGGCCGTCAGGCGCTTCTCCAGCAACAGGAGGTCGTCGGCGAACTCGGGCAGCGACGTCCGCAGGTAGTGGTCAATCGGCAGGTACTTCTCGCCGTCCGAGACGAGCAGGTAGAAGCTCTCGCAGTTCGGGTGCGTGCCGTAGTAGGGCAGGGCCTCGCGGCCCAGGTACTTCGAGATCGTCTTGAAGTGGCTCGCCACGCCGAGCGAGAGGAACTTGACCTTGTAGCCCGGGAAGCAGTCGGCCAGCAACTGCTCCACGTCCTCGGTCGTCATCCGTTCGGGCTGGTACTCGAACTCCTGCTCGTGCCAGGTCTGGACGAGGGGCATGAGGTACACGCCGTGCAGGATGCGGCGCTGGTCGTGGTAGAAGCGCAGCAGCTCGGGCAGGTCCTTGTGGTTGAGGCCCCAGGCGAGGCAGGTGACGTAGCTGACGCGCGCCCGCGGCATCTTGTTGAGGTTCTCGATGGCCCGCTTCTTCATCTCGAGGACCTTGGCGCTGCCGCGGAGCTTGTCGTAGCAGGTCGGCCTGCCGCCGTCGTAGGAGACGAGCAGGTGGGCGCGGCTCTCGACGATCTGGCGGCAGTACTCCTCGTTGGCCAGGCGCAGGCCGTTGGTGAGCACGCGGGTGCGCATGCCGTACTTGCGGGCGAGGGCCACGATCTGGGGGAGGTCGTTGCGCACGGTCGGCTCGCCGCCGAACAGGGCGATCGTGGGCAGCGGCTCGAAGATCGAGAGATGCTGGAAGATCCGCTCGAAGTGCTCGAGAGGCGGGTCGAACTCGAAGCCGTGCCAGGCCACGCCGTCGGCGCACATCGGGCAGTTCAGGTTGCAGCGGTTCGTCACGTCCACGAAGGCGTAGGTGGGCGAGCGGTGGTGCGCGCAGTCCACGCACTGCACCTGGCAGCCCTGGTACTCGAAGCCGGGGTCCTGATTGCGCTTCGTCAGGTGGCGGTCGGCGCTCGACGAGAGATAGGTCTCATTCGTCCCGCACTTCGGGCAGTTCTTGGCGAGATAGACCTTGCCGTCGCGCACCGCGCGCGTCGTGGGCACGAGGTCGCCGCACTTGTCGCAGTAGGACTTGTTCACCGTCGCAGGCACTCCGGAACCGTTGGGGACCGCCCTGGAGCCACCGGCTGGCCGCACCGCATTGTACCCGTACCCCCGCGCGGGGTCAAACTGGCGGCCCGGCGTCACAGGCGGGGGTCTGCCAGGTGGAAAACGCCGTCGGCGTATTCGAGCCAGGAGGGGCCGGGACGCCAGGGGCCGACGGCGAGGAGGCGGCAGCCCGGGCGGTTCAGTTCCCTGGTGTAGTCGTGCGCCCAGTGGTTGTGGCCGCAGACGACGACGTTGGCGCCCGCCTCGAAGAGGGGCAGAAAGGCGGCAGGGTCATAGCGTTGCGCGTCCTTGGGGTCGCTGCGGTGGCCGACGACCCGGCGCCACCAGCGCAGCACGCCGGCCACGCTCATGCAGGCCCACAGGGGCGACACGCGGGCGAGCCCGCGCATGAAGCGCCCCTGGATGAAGCGCAGGAACTGGCGCGAGAACCAGGGGTCGGGGAAGCGCAGGTGGCCGTGGACGAGGCAGAACCGCAGCCCGTCGTGCTCGAAGGTGTGCTGAAGGCCCAGGCTTTCGAGGCCGTGGGGGGCCAGGGCGGCGGCGTCGAGCAGGTAGTCGCGGTTGCCGCCGAGGATGCGCACGGGCGGTCCGCCGCGCGCGGCCGCGCCGAGTTGCTCGACGATTCGCCCCCAGGCCCGACGCCGGAGCTGGCGGGCGCCCACCCAGAAGTCCAGCAGGTCGCCGATGATGTAGAAGGCGAGGGCCTCGTCGCGGCGGGCGCGCAGGAACGCCGTGAGGGCGTCCAGCCGCTCGGGGTGCTCGGGGCACAGGTGCACGTCAGCGAGGAAGAACAGCTTCTTGGCCACGGGTCACATGCGGTGGATCAGCTCGCTGAGGAGCTTGTACAGGTAGCCGAAGAAGCCGAAGACGCCCAGGAGCACGATGATGATCGAGGCGCCGACGGTCCATTGCACAGCCTTGTTCGAGAAGAAGCGCTTGCCGTAGTAAACGAGTTCACTCGTGCCCAGCAGCTCCTCGCGCAGGATCTGGAGCTCGCCGAGCTTCTGGTTCATGCCCGTGTTGTTGCTCCGCCAGTCGTTCTCGAACTTGCGGCGCTGCATGTCCGAAAGCTCGCGCACGGCGCGCGCGTCGGGCACGTTGGTCACCATATCCAGCACGCCGCAGCCCGGGTCGCTCTTGAGGCCCACGCGCGTGGCGATCGGCGAGTAGATGCGGGCGAACGTCGTGGCCATTTCCGCGTAGTCGTGCTCCTCCTTGGGCGTCGCCTCGCCAGGCTTCTGGATCTTCCGGTACAGCGTGAAGAAGCGCTTCCACTGGTTGACCAGTTGTTCGAGCTGCTGGAGCTTGAACTCGAGTTCCTCGTCTACCACGGTTGTCTCCTGAAACGAGGGCCGCGCGGTGCCATTAGACCACGCCCGGCAGGCGGAGTCAAGTGCCTCAGCGGCTGAGGGACACGAAAACGTCGTACAGGGCGTGAGTGTACACCACGATGCCCAGGCCGCGGTAGATGTAGATGGCCGCGAAGAGCACGCCCATGCCGAAGCGGTAGGCCAGCAGGCCCGCCTCCAGCGGGTCCCCATAGGGGCCGATGTGGTGGCACGCGGCGAAGGCGAGCGACGAGACGACGATGCTCACCCCCGCCACCCAGCCGGGCGACAGGCCGCTCCAGAGCTTCAGGCCGTAGTAGAGGGCGCCCATCAGCACCACGCGAAAGAGCGCCTCCTCGTAGACGCCGGCGCCCACCGAGAGCACCACGTCGCGGGCGATGTGGCGGCCCGGCCCCAGCGCGCCCATCACCAGCAGGCGCCGCGCCACGGCCCCGCACACCAGCCCCATCGCGCAGGCGTACACGACGCTCTCCATCAGCATCAGGCCGTAGAGTTCGGCATCCACCCGCCGCTGCTCGATGTGGCGCAGGGCCAGCCACGCCAGGGCCGCGATCACGCCGGCGAACACCGCCGGCTCGGCCGGGCCGAAGACGTGGAACACCAGGCGGATGATCCCGTGCGCCCAGTTGATCACGTCCGAGCGCAGCAGCAGAATCCCCACCTCGTAGCCGAGCAGCAGCGGAAGGATGAAGAGGAAGCCGGTCGCGAACTCGCGCGACTCCCGCAGGTACCTGTGCACGAGCTCGGCGGCGGAGGCCGCGCCGGCCCGCTTGCTGGGCTTTGCCATGGACTCGCCAGGGGGGCTCGGGGACGCCTTGTCGCGGGGAAGCGGAGAACGGCCCGTCCTCCGCGGCGCCAAGTATACCGCCCCGCGGCCGCTCTGTCAACGCGCTTGATCCGCCGAAGGCAAACTGGTATCCTCTCCGTCCAGGAAACACGGCTATGGGACCATGCTGGATGCGAGCGGGAGTCTCGGCTGCCCTCGGCGTCGCCCTCGCGGCGGCATCCGTTCGGGCCGGCAGCGCGCGCGAGGACCTTCTTGCCCTGCGCGCGGGCCTGGCGGCCCAACGCACCCTGGACCGCGCGCCCGGCTGGGCGGCCCAGGTGAGCTTCGCCCTCGCCCACAAGGACGACCCGGCGCTGGCCGCCGAGGTGCTCTACGACGTGGCCCTCTCGCAGCGCGAGGCCGACCGCTCGACCGTGGCCAGGACCCTCGAGCAACTGCTCGAGGCCTTCCCCAACGCGGAGCCCTGGGCGGGCCTGGCCACGTACGAGCTGGCCCGGGCCTACGCCGAGCGCTCCTCCACCCAGCCCAAAGCCGTGGAACTCTACGAGCGGTTCCTCAAGCTGCCCACGGCCGACCCCGTGCGGCGGGCCGAGGCCTCCATCGCCCTCGCGCGGCTGTACCAGGCGACGTCGAAGCCGGCCCTCGCCCTGGCCGCGTATCGGGCCTTCGTCGAGCAGTTCCCCGACCGGCCGCGCCTGTGCGCCGAGGCCCTCGCCTCGAGCGGGCTGGCCCTCATCGAGCTCAAGCAGCCCAAGGAGGCCCTCCCCCTCTGCGAGCGCCTCGCCAAGGAGTACCCCTGGGAGGGCGAGGCGCGCCGCGGCCTCTTGCTGGCCATCGCCCAGGCCCTCCGCACCGCCGAGGACACCGAGAACGCCGTCCTCGCCTATGAGAGGCTGCTCCAGGAGCTGCCCCGCGCCGACGCGCGGCGCTCCCAGGCCTACATGGGGCTGGCCATGCTCTACATCCAGAAGGGCGAGAGCCAGAAGGCGGCCGACATCTACCGCCGCCTGGCCGCCGACCGCACGCTGGGCGCCGCCTACCGGGCGTCGGCCTATCGCCAGCTCTTCGACCTCCAACGCCGCGTGGGCGAGCAGGCCGGCGTCATCCGCCTCGCCTACGACATCATCGCCGCCCAGCCCAGCGGCATCATCCAGTCGGGCAACGTCCTGGGCGAACTCGTGGACGCCTTCGTGGGCGAGGGGCGGGTGGACGAGGCCCTGGCCATGGCCAAGGCCCAGTGCCGTCTGGCCTACCTCACCGCCGCCACTCACGGCTATGCCGCGGGCGGTGGCGGCTGGGCGGCGGTCTCGCAGGACGCCATCTTCGCCGTCGTGCGCGCCCTGAAGGCCAAGGAGGGCAGCCTGTTGCCCGCCAACCGCTTCATCGCCTTCGTCGAGCACGGGCCCGAGGGGCCCGACGGCAAGCTCGGCACGGCCGACGACCTCCAGGACCCCACGGCCGCCTGTCGGCTGCCCGCCGACGCCGAACGCGACAAGGTCTTCGCCGCCGCCGCCCAGCGGTTCATCAGCGACCCCTACGAGCTGGGCTTCCTCTACCTGTGCTGGGACAAGCCGGCCGACGCCCTCCGCGCCTTCCGCCGGCACTACCTGGAGTCCGGCGAGGCCACGAAGCTCCAGCGCGCCGCCGTGCTCGTGGCCCAGGCCCTCCGCGCCATCGGCTGCCCCGAGGCCGACGTGGACGCGTTCTTCGACTACCAGACCTATGGCCCCAATGGCAAGGACGGCAAGCCGAACACCCCCGACGACCTGAAGGACCCGATCCTGGCTCTACCGAAATGAGACGCCTTTTCCCCATCCTGCTCGTGGCGGCCTCGCTGGCCCGCCCGCTCGCGGCGGCCGACTCGCCCGACCCCCTGGCCGAGGCGGGCGCCGCCGCCTATAAGCGCCAGTATCTCGCCGCCATCGCCAAGGCCGCCACGGTGGCCTCCGAACCCAAGGAGACCCCCGAGCGGCGCGGCAAGGCCTTCGAGCTGATCGCCCAGAGCTATCTCGAGGCAGGCTCCGCCTCCCTCGCCATTGCCGCCTACCACCAGGCCCTCGTGGCCCTCGGGCGCGACGACCCCAACGCCCTGCCCGCCTGGTGGCGCATCGCCGAGATCCACATCGCACGGCAGGAGCTTCACCAGGCCATCACCCACCTCGAGAAGGCCACGGCCGAGCTCGACCTGGCCAAGCTGCCGCCCGAGGCCCGCGTGAAGCTGCTCGCCACGCTGGCCGCCTGCCGCGAACAGGCGGGCCAGGCGCCCGCCGCCCTGGCCACGTACGAGCGGCTCTTCGCCCTGGCCCAGCCGGGCGATGCCCTGGGCGCCACCGTGGCCCGGGCCGCCCGCCTCTACGCCGAAACGCACCGCTTCGACAAGGCCATGGCCTGCCTCGAACGCCTCTACGGCAAGCTCGAGAGCGAGACCGTGATCGCCGAGGCGGCCAAGGCCTACCAGGAACTCGCCCAGAAGCTGCCCGCCGCCGGCCGCACCGAGGAGGCCGACGCCCTGGACCGCAAGATCCTCTCGCTCTTCGTGCGCAAGGAGCCCTCGACCGCGCGGGCGGCCCTGCTGCGCCTGATCGGCGGCGAGGACGACGCGGCCGCGCTCAAGCTCGCCGCCACCCTCCAGGAGAACGAACTCCGCCTGCTCGCGCACGACGAGGTGCTGGCCATCCTCACCCCCGCGGCCCTGCGCCTCGACCGCTGCGACGAGCTGGCGCGCCTGCTCACCCGCGCCATCCTGGCCGAGCCCTTCGACGAGACCGTGCCCTACGCCTGCTCGAAGGCCATCGTCGAGCTGCGCCTGCGCCAGGGCCGCCCCGACGACGCCGTGGCCGCCGCCTACGTGGCCTATGCCACCTGCGGCTTCGCCAGCTACGTGAGCCCCCAGAGCTTCGGGCGCGCGGTGGACCTCGTGGCCGACACCCTGCGGGCGCGCGACGGCCACCTCGTCTCCGGCAACGCCTTCCGCCTCTACCAGGTCCACGGGCCCGCCGGCCCCGACAAGAAGCCCGGCACGCCCGACGACCTGCCGAACCCGCTCGCGGCCCTGGCCCCCCAGGCCGACCCCGAGCTCGACAAGCTCCTCGAGGCCGCCCTCGCGGCGCGGCCCGCCTCCGTGGCCGGCCACCGCGCCCGCGGCTGGGCCTACCTCGTCTGGGGCAAGCCGAAGCAGGCGCTCGCGGAGTTCAAGCGCGCCTTCGCCCTCTGCCCGCTCGAGACCACCGAGCTCACCCGCGCCGCGCAGGATATCGCCCTCGGCCTCAAGGCGCTCCACGCCACCCCCGTGGGCATGGAAGCCTTCGCCGAGTTCCAGCGCTACGGCCCCAACGGGCCCGACGGCAAGCCGAAAACCGCTGACGACCTCACCGATCCCCTGGCGGGCCTCTGACGGCCATCTTCGGCGAGGAGACCGCCCATTCGCACCTGGCTGCCGGCCACCTGCACCCTTCTGTGGATCGCGGCGCACGCCGCGCGCGCCGACGTGGCGACCGACCTGGGCGCCGCCGAAGCCGCTCTGGCGCGCCGCGACCCCGGCGCCGCCGAGGCGGCGTTCCGCAGGGCCTTCGAGGCCGCCGACGCCACGGCCGAGCAGCGCGCCCGCGCCCTCGACGGGCTGGTGGCCGCCGCGATCGAGGGCGGGCGCGCGGGGGCGCTGGCCGCCGACCTCGAGCAGCGGCGAGCCGCCGCGCCCAGGGACCAGCAGGCCGCGCTCCTCGCCGCCCTGGTGCGCACCTGCAAGGCGCGCGACGGCCACTTCCACGCCATCCTGCCCGCGCTCGAGAAGGACACCCAGACGGCCGCTCCCGCGGCCCGGCGCCTGCTCCAGGAGGTCCAGGCCGGCACCGCGCAGATGGAGCGCAGCGTGAAGCGCCTCGGCGCCGAGCTCGCCCTCGCCGCCGAGCAGCAGGCCCGCGAGGCGGCGCGGCCCAAGGGCCTCTCGCGCCTCACACGGCCCGCCGCGGTCCCCGGCGTCGGCCAGCCCAGCCGCCCCGACTATGCGGTGCAGGCGCAGGCGTACGCGCCCCCGCCGCGCCAACGCCTCCGGGTGCCGGCCGAGCTGCCGCGCGTGCCCCTGCCCCAGGTGCCGCGCGCCCGCCTCGACGCGCCCCAGGCCGTCACCAAGCCGCCGGCCTGGCCGCGGCCCACCTCGGCGCGTCTGGCCGCCGCCTTCTTCACCCAGGCCTACCAGAAGGCCACCGAGCTGGCCGGCGAGGGCCTCGTCGAGAGCGCCAAGGCCGAGTACGCCACCCTCATGCAGCTCTTCCCCGACACCCCGCAGGCCCAGCAGGCCGCCCGCTACGCCCTGGGCCTCTTCCAGCGCGAGCGCATCCTCGCCCAGGGCGGCGACCCCCTGGGCGCGTACCTCCAGTGGATCCGCGCCGTCCTCGGGCCCAAAGGCTCCGACTACGCCGAGCACCTGGGCTTCCGCAGCCTGGCCGGCGACGCCGACCCCGCCGTCCTGGCCCGGGAGGCCGAGGAGTTCGTGAAGCGCTACCCGGACTCGAAGTATGGCCCGGGCGTGCGGCTCCAGCTCGCGGTGGCGCTGGACCGCACGGGCGCCACGCCGCGCGCCATCGAGGTGCTCCAGCCGCTGGTGAGCCCGATAGACGACGAGCCGCGCGTGCGGGCCGCGCGCATTCTCGCCTGGCTCTACCTGTTCCAGGGCGAGGCGGCCGCCGCGCGCGGCGTGCTCGAGGCCCTCGCCGCCCAGACCACCGACCCCGACGCCGCCGCCGAGGCGCGGCGCACGCTCGCGGCCCTCGCCGCCAATCCCCTGCCCAAGCTCACGATCGCCGAGGTCGTGGGCGCCGGCGACCCCGACGAGGTCTTCTCGGCCCGCCTCCTCGACCTCGCCGACCAGTGCCTCCAGAGGAACGACGGCGAGCGCGCCGTGGACCTCTACGAGCTCTACCTGCGCGTCGCGCGCGAGTCCCAGGGCTTCCGCGCCGTGCGCGACCGCATCCAGCGCATCAAGCGCACCGGGAGGGCCGACGAGGAATGAACGCCCGAGTGCGGACGGCGGGTCGCGGCTGGCGGGTTTGCGCGGCGGCGTTGTGCCTGCTTGCGGCGGGCGGGCTCGGCGCGGCGGAGGCCCCTGCCCCCGAGAAGAAGGGGCCCGAGCCCACGCCCGCGGCGCGCGCGATGGCCGCCCTCGAAGAGCGTCTGGCCGCGCTGCGCAAGGAAGGCACAGGGTTCGCGCTGCGCGGCCGGTACGAGGCCCTGCTCACCGACGCCTCGGCCGCGGCCGAGGCCCACGCCGCCGACCCCGCGGCGGCGGCGGCGCACCTCGTCGTCGCCCGCTGCTGCGAGGCCCTCGGCAAGCACCCCGAGAAGGAGGCCGCCTTCGAGCGCTACATTGACGCCCTGATGGCAAGGTCGAGGGACGAGGCCGCCGCGGCCCTGCGCGCGGAGAGCGACGCCCTGGTGGCGCGCCGCGAGCTGTTCGCGGCCACCAAGCTGCTGCGCCTGATGCTCGCCAAGTTCCCCGACGGCCCCGAGGCCGCCTGGGCCCTCTATCGCCTGGGCACGTGCCATCTGCTCATGGACCGCTTCGAGGATGCGGCGGCGGCGTTCGGCGAGGTGCTGACACGCTGGCCCGAGGGCCCCGCGGCCACGCAGGCCCGCCTGCGCCTGGCCCGGGCCTACCTGGCCCAGGGCCGGCATGCGGAGGCGATCGCCATGCTGGAGGCCGGCCTGCCCAAAGAGGCCGACGCGCCGCTGCGCGACGCGCTGCTCTTCGACCTGGCGATGGCGCGCTACCTGTCGCGCGACTACTATGGGGCGCTCGTGGGCTTCCAGCGCCTCGTGCGCGAGGCGCCCAGTTCGCCCTATGCGCCCCTCGCGCGCGCCGGCGTCGCCAAGCTGCGCAGCGACCTCCTCAACCGCCTCAGCGCCAGCGAAAACAAGTGATGCCCAAGCACGCCATCCTCTCCGACGTCCACGCGAACCTCGAGGCCCTGCTGGCCATCTACCGCGACTTCGTGAAGCTCGAGGGCCTGCGCAGCGTGGTGTCGCTGGGCGACCTCGTGGGCTATGGCCCCAACCCCGCCGAGGTCGTCTCCGGCCTCCACTCTCTGACGAAGAAGGGCTACACGGTCCGCTACTGCCTGGGCAACCACGACGCCGCCGCGCTGGGCCGGTTCGAGTTCGTGGACCTGCGCGACTCCCACGACCTCGAGTTCCTCGCCACCCAGGCCGGCCTGAAGGACCGCGAGGCCATCGCCCGCCAGTATTTGGACCAGAAGCAGCGCCGGTACATCCCCGTCAGCACCAACGCCAAGGTCTCGATCGCGTGGACGCGCGAGCGGCTCACCGAGCCGTATCGCCAGTTCCTGCTCCAGCAGAGCCAGGACCACCTGTCGCTGGGCGCCGGCGTGCTGTGCGTGCACGCTTCGCCGCGCGACACGCTGTTCGAGTACGTTCTGGACGGTCGCCGTGCGCAGAAGGTGGTCGAGGCGCCCATGATGGCGGGCGTGCACGTGTGTTTCTTCGGGCACACGCACATTCCCGGCGTCTGGCAGTTGCCCGCGGACCAGCTCGTGCGCTTCGCGGGCAGGGCCATTTGCATGCAGCCGCCGCGGCTCGTGCCGGGCCCGCGCGTGCAGCTCAAGCCCGACGCGCTGATCAGCCTGGTCAATGTGGGCTCCGTGGGCCAGTCGCGCGACGGCGACGCCCGGGCCTGCTACGTCGTCTATGACGAGGAGGCGGAGACGGTGGAGTTCCGCCGCGTGCCCTACGACGTGGCGGCCACCCGCCAGAAGATCCTCGACAGCGGCCTGCCGGCCAGCCTGGCCGAGCGCCTGGGCGCGGCCGACGCCGAGCGCAGCGTCGCCGAGGCCGAGCGGGAGGAGTGAGCGCGGCGGCGCCTTGCAAGCTATCTCAGGTGTTTCAGGGTTCGGCGGTCTTGGCCCGACTGGCCCGGTGGGGTCTGTGGGCATGCTTGCTCTCTTGGGCCTGGCGGTTCCTCGGGGGCTCTGCCGAGCGCCTGGGGAGCGCAGCCTGCCCATGCTGTATCAACCCTGTGAGGAGGGAAGTGATACAGCATGGGCAGAAGGGCGAGGATTGGCGATTCTCGCGGCTCCGGCCATGCTCGCTCACCTGCGGGATGAACAAGCATGTGACGGGGAGTGGCTGGAGAACGTAAGGTATTGCTGCATAGATGGTTAGGGGGCAGCTCTCGCTGGCGCCGGCAACACGGTCCGCTCGATCCATTGCCCATGGGCGGGACGTCCCTGCCCCGCGTCCCCATTCCTCGCGGGGCTGAGACGCCTCGCCCACAATCCCCCGCGGCCCTGCACACGGCGTCGTTGCTTTTGCAGAGGTCACTGGGGCAGGGGCGGCAGGTCCGGCGTTGGCGTGGCCGGGCGGGTGGGCGGCGCGGTGAGCCGAGGCTTCCAGACGACCTCGCCCAGGCCCGTGACATCCGCCTTGTCTATGATCTGCTCCGCCAGATGCGCGTCGTCCACGTCGCCGAAGTAGTTTCCTGCCGCCTGCACGGTGAGGGTGGTGGCGATGTTGATGGCCAGCTTATGGCCCAGGATGGCGTTGCCGGTGATCGTGGGCGCGCTGCCCTCGCCGCAGAGGATGGCGACGCCGCCGTTGCCTTCGATCCAGTTGCCCTCGATCCGCGGCGAGGCGCTCTGGCGGCAGTCCACGCCGTACGGGCGGTTGCGGAGGATGAGGTTGCCCTGGATCACGCCGTCGCTCTTTTCGAGGATGATCGGGTGGTCGCCGTTGCCCTCGATGAGGTTGGCGGCGATGGTCGAGGCGGAGTCGAGCGAGCAGCGGATGCCGGGGCCGCGGTTGTCGCGGATGAGGTTGCCCTGGATGGCGGGCTGGGAGAAGCGGTTGCAGCGGATGCCGCAGCCGTGGTTGCCGGCGATCTCGTTGCCGCGGATGGCGGGGGACGAGAAGCTGTCGCAGGCGATGCCGTGGCCGGCGTTGTCGCGGATGCGGTTGCCTTCGATCGTGCCCTGGCTCTTGTCGGTCAGGCGGAGCCCGTCGGCGCCGTTCTTGAGGACGAGGCAGCCGCGGACGGCCACGTTGGCCCCCTCGGCCCGGAGGCCGGCGGCGTCGTTGTTCTCGATGCGGCAGAGGTCTTCGAGGCGGGGCGCGGCGCCGTCGGTGGCGTGGAGCCCGGCGGTGCCGTTGCGTGCGAGCACGCATCGGCGCAGGACGGGCGACGCGGCGGCGCAGGCCACGCCCACGCGCTGGTACTCGACGATGCAGTGTTCGAGGCGGCAGCGCTCGTCGTCGCTCGAGTCGGCGAAGAGGATGCCTTCGCCATCGAAGGGGGTGGGGTCGTTGGCGACGGCGCTCGTGAAGCGGATGGGGGCCTCGGGCGTGCCGGCCGCGAGGAGGGCGCCTTCCACCACGAGCCGCGCGCCGAGCAGGAACTGCACGGTGCAGCCGGCCTCGATGGTGAGCGTGGCGCCGCGCTTCACGGTGGTGGTGCCCGTGAGCACGAGGGGGCTCCGGGCCTTGGTCCAGGCGGTGTCGGCGGCGAGGTCGCCCTCGAGGTGGGCGCGGTTCTCTTTGCCGTCGGCCGCGGCCTTGAGAAACGCGGCGGCCCCTCGGGCGATGCCCTTGGCCGCCTCGGCCTCGGTGAGGCGCGCCAGCTCGTCGGTGCAGGCCTTCTGGAGCTCGGGCGCGTCGCGCCGGAGGCGCTCGGCCAGGCGGCGCGCGTCGGTGAGGCGCCCGGCCTGGCGGAGCGCGGCCGCCTGATGGTAGCGGATGGTGCTCCGCATGGCGTCGAGCTCGGGGAACCGCTTGACCATCTCCTCGCCCCAGGCCAGGAGGGCGGCGGGGTCGTTGCCGGCGGCGAGCTTCTGGGCGTGCCCCTCGACGGCCTTGCGCACGCCCTCGAGCGCGGCGGGCTTCTCGGGGTAGTCGCGCGCGGTCAGGGGGCTGAGGGTGGCGATGGCGCGCAGGTAGTCGCCGGCCTCGAGGTCGAGCAGGCCCAGCTCGAGGCGCGCCTTGAGCTGGAGCGCGGGCAGGTGCTCGTCGTTGCCGAGGACCTCCTGAAGGTCGCGGCGCGCAGCGGCGGGGTCGGTCTTGCCGAGGATCTTGGCGCGCTCGATGTGAGCGCGGGTGCGGCGCGGCCCGGCCTGCCCGGCGATGACGTCGTCGAGAAGCCGGATGGCGCCGGGCGCGTCGCCGCCCTTGGCGAGGAGCTCGGCGAGGATGAGGCGGGCCTCGAAGGCCTCGGGGCTGCTGGGGGCGGCGGCGATCAGCGCCCGCAGGCGCTGCGCCGCCTCGTCGGGCGCGTCCTTGAGCATCGCGCGCGCCTCGGCCAGCGTGCGCAGGCCCTCCACCGCCCCGTTGCCCTGCCGCAGCCTGTCCTCGAACTCCGGCGGCATCGGCATCCGTCCGGCGTCCTGGAGATAGAATCGGATGTAGACGCCGGCCGCGACGGCCAGGACGGCCAGGACGAGCAGGGACAGGATGGACCTCACGCGCTTGCCCACGAGATGCTCCTTGTGTTCACTTGCGATGGAACTGACGCTCCAACTCCCCCAGAGAGAAGACCAGCGCGGTCGGGCGCCCGTGGGGGCAGGTGTCGGCCCGGGGCCCCAGCGCGGCCCGGCGGGCCAGCAGAGCGGCCGCCTCGCTCGCGCGGAGCGGGTCGCCCGCTTTCACCGCGGCCTTGCAGGCGAGCGCGCAGGCGAGGCGTCGCCGGTGGCGCTCGACCGCCGAGACGCCGGGGCCGCCCTCCCCTTCGTCCTCGGCCATCTCGGCGAGCAGGTCGTGGACGAGGGTGCCCACGTCGAGGTCGCGCGTCAGCCGCGGCACGGCGCGCACGGTCAACGCGTCGCCGCCGAACAGCTCGGCCTCCAGCCCCAGGGCGCGCAGCGGCTCGAGCGCTCCGGCGGCGAGGGCCGCCTCGGCGGCGCTCAGCGGCACCACCTCGGGCATCAGGAGGCGCTGGGCCTCGACCTTCGCCTCGGCGCTCCGCTGCAACAGCTCCTCGTACAGCACGCGCTCGTGGAGCGCGTGCTGGTCGGTCACGCGGAAGCCCTCGGGCGTTTCCTCGACCAGGTACGTGCCGTGGAGCTGGAGGAAGGCGGGCGGCGCGTCGGGCGCGGCGAAGGGATCGGCCGGCGCCGGCACGGTGCGGGGCCGGGTGCGCGCGTCGTCGAGGTGCTCGGGGGCCGCGGCAAAGGGCAGCCGCGGCGTCACCGGCGGCGAGCGCAGGGCGAATTCCTCCGCGGCACGCGCGGGCGCCGACCGGCGCACGTGGTCCCAGGATGGCGGCACCGGCGCGCTCGGGCGCAGCGGCGGGGCCAGGTCGGCCGCGGCCAGCGCGGCCCGCAGGGCGCCCAGCACGCTCGCGAACACTCGCCGGCCCTGGCGGAAGCGCACCTCGATCTTCGTCGGGTGCACGTTGAAGTCGGCCTCGCGCGGGTCAATCTGAAGGAACAGGAAGAGGGCGGGGTAGCGCCCGCGCGGCAGCAGCCCCTCGTAGGCCTGGCGTATGGCGCTGGCGAGGGCCTTGTCGCGCACGTAGCGGCGGTTGAGGAAGAGGAACTGCATGCCGGTGGACGCCCGGGCGTGGTCGGGCGGAGCCGCGAGGCCCTCGATGGCGAGCGGCCCGTCGCCGCCCGACACGGGCAGCAGCGCCCCTGCCAGGTCGGCCCCCACGAACGCGGCGATCCGCTCGCGGCGGCTGTTCGTGGGCGGGGCGTTGAGCAGCGTCTTGCCGTCGTTCGACACGCGGAAGTGGATCTGCTCGTGGGGCAGGGCGATGCGGGTCACCATGTCCATCACGTGCCCGAGCTCGGTGCGGGCCGAGCGCAGGAACTTCTGCCGCGCGGGCGTGTTGTAGAAGAGGTTGCGCACCTCCACCGTGGTGCCCTGGGGCGCCCCGGCCGCCTTCGGCTCGGTGCGCTGGCCGCCGGCCACCTCGATCTCGGTGCCCGCCGCGGCGTCGCGCGGGCGCGACACCAGGCGCACCTGGGCCACCGAGCCGATGCTCGGCAGCGCCTCGCCGCGGAAGCCCAAGGTCGTGATGAAGAACAGGTCGTCCGACGTCCGCAGCTTGCTCGTGGCGTGCCGCCCGAAGCACTTCACCACGTCCTCGGCGTCCATCCCGCTGCCATCGTCGGTCACCCGCACCAGCTTGCGGCCGCCGTCCTCGAGCTGAACCTCGATGCGGGTGGCGCCCGCGTCAATGGCGTTCTCGACCAGTTCCTTGACCACGGAGGCCGGACGCTCGATCACCTCGCCGGCGGCGATCTTGTTGGCCACGAGATCGGGCAGTTCCCGGATCATGCCCACGCGGCAATCTCCTCCTGGAAGGGATTCGCCGCGGGCGGCCGCGGCGTGACTCTTTCGAGGAGCTGAACGTGCGGCGCAGGGTGTCGGGCCGGCCGCCTCAGCCCAGCTCGGCCGCGGGCCCGTCCCCCTGCACTACCTGGCCGATGACCGCGGCGCGTTCCCCCGCGCGGCGAATGCGCCGGACCGCGGCGTCGGCGTAGAACGGCGCGACGATCGCCACCATGCCCACGCCCAGGTTGAACGTGCGCCGCATCTCGTCGTCGCCCAGGCCCCCGAGCCGCTGCACCACGGCGAAGACGGGCTGGCTGGGCAGGGCGGCCCGGTCGAGGCGCGCCACGCAACGCCGCCCCATCGCGCGCTGGAGCCCGGGCAGCAGGCCGCCGTTGCCGACGTGGGCCAGACCGTGCACGACCCCCTTCACGCGGTAGCGTTCGAGCACGGCGCGGACGGCTTTCGCGTAGACCCGCGCGGGGCGCAGCAGCTCCTCGCGCAGGGGGCGCCGCAGCTCGAGCAGCACCTCGTCGAGCTGCGCCGGCCGCGCCCCCAGGAGCGTCTGGCGCACCCACGCGTCGCCGCTCCCGTGGAGCCCCGCCGACTCGATGCCCACCAACACATCGCCGGGCCGCACCTTCTGCGGCCCGTGGAGGAGGCGCTCGCGTTCCACCATGCCCACCACGAAGCCGGTCAGATCGTAGGGGCCGGGCGCGCAGGCGCCGGGGCGCACGTCAGTCATGCCGCCCAGCAGCGCGCAATCGGCCTGCCGGCAACCCGCGGCGATGCCGCGAAGGACCTGGAGCGCGACCGCGGGATCGGGCTCCCCCGTCGCCAGCCGGTGGACGAGGAACAGCGGCAGAGCGCCCCGCGCGAGCACTTCGTTCACGCAGGCCGCCGCGAGGCTCAGCCCCACGGACTCGTGTTCGGCCGGGTCCCGCGCGAGTTGCGGCTTCGGGCCCACGCCGCCGATGCCGGCCGCGAGCACCGGATTGCGGCAACGCCGGGCGAAGAGCCCCACCTGGCCCGGCATCGAGTAGAGGGCCGCCGCGCCCTCCTCGCCCTCGAGCACCGCCGGCCCGTAGGTCGAGCGGAACTGCCGCAGCACCTCCGCCTGGAACTGCTCTGCGCCGGCGCCACCGCCCTGCCCTGAACCCATCGCCGAGTCTCCCGCCAGGCCGCCGCTGCCCGGGGCGCTGCCCGCGCGCGTCCGCCGTCCGGCCCGAGTGTAACGCAACCGCGCCCCCTTGTCAACCACGGCTCCAGGGCGGGCGGGGGCAGGCCGCCAGGTTGACTTTGGCGCGCGCGGCTGCTAGAATCCCGGCGGCGTTTCGCCTTCCCGGCATCCGGAGGCGGCAGGGGCATGGCCAAGCTCAGCGTCGTCGTGCCCGTCTACAACGAGGAGCGGGCCGTCGCGGCGGTCCTCGCCGATCTCGACGCGGCGCTGCGTCGCGCCCCGGAGATCGCGGCCTTCGAGATTCTGGTGGTGGACGACGGCTCGACCGACGGTACGGCCCGCGCCGTGCAGGCGGCCGCCGAGGGCCGCCCCGCCGTCCGCCTGCTCGCGCGCGACCGCAACCGCGGCTACGGCTCGGCCCTCAAGCACGGCATCCGGCACGCGGCCCACGACCTGATCGCCATCGTGGACGGCGACGGGTCGTATCCCGCCGAGCAGTTGCCCGAGCTGCTTCGGGCGATGGGCGATGCGGCCATGGTGGTGGGCGCGCGCACGCGCGCCGGCGCCGTGCCCCTGCTGCGCCGCCCCGCCAAGTGGCTCCTCACCCGGCTCGCCAGCTATCTGGCCGACGAGAGGATCCCCGACCTCAATTCGGGCCTGCGCGTCTTCCGCCGCGACGTCTACCGCCGCCACGAGAACCTGCTGCCCCGCCGGTTCTCGTTCACCACCACGCTCACGCTGGCCGTGCTGTGCGACGACCTGCCCGTGGTCTTCGTGCCGATCGAGTACCGGCCGCGCGTGGGCCGCTCCAAGATCCGCCCGCTGCGCGACTCGCTCAACTTCCTCCTCCTCATCACCCGCACCATCACCCACTTCCGCCCGCTCAAGGTCCTCGGGCCGCTCGCCGCCGTCACCTTTCTGGCCGGCGCCGTCAAGGGCGCCTGGGACCTTCTCTGGCCGAGCGACCCCGCGATCGGGCCGAACCTCAAGACCTCCGACCTCCTGCTCCTGGTGGCCGGGGTGCAGCTCTTCGCGCTGGCGATGCTGGCCGATCTGGTGGCCAAGCGGCGGTGAGAGGGAGGCGTCCCGTTCCGGGACGAGGGCCGCCGCGGCTCATGGCCTCGAGCTGTGTCGCTCGCGGCCAGAATTCGCGGCGTCGCAGTCCCGCGTGGACTTCCGCACAGACCCTAGAGCCCCGGGAGGCCGAGGGGCACGTTCATCTTCGCTTGCAGCGCGTCGCGAATCGTCTTCCAGCCCTCTTCGGTGATCGTCCACTCCGCGCCAATCAGCCTGACCTGCACGTTGGCGAACTCGTAGACGTCCGCCGTGCCGATGTTGAGCAGCCGGTAGCTGAGGATGGTCCCCGTGACATCCGTCTCGCGGTTCACGGTGAACACATCGGCCTGCTCGGGCTTCAGCTCCCGGAAGAAGAACGTGATGCTCGTCGGGATGCCGTTCGTGTCCAGTTGCTGGAACCGGATGTCGGTCTTCTGCAACGACTTCACCGACACGGGGCCCAGGGGCAGTTCCTTGGCGGCGGCCGGCGTTTCGGCCCGGGGGCTTGTGAGGTCGCCCAGCCACTGGCGCAGCTTGCCCGACCGCATCAGCACCGCGTAGAGCACGAACGCGCCCATCAGCACGAGCGGCACGGCCACGCAGATCGCCAGGATCACGTATCTCCTGTTCTCTTCGCGGCGCTCGAGCCGCTCGCTCATATCCACGTACCAGTCAATATCTTCCTTGGCCTTGGGCATTCACAGGCTCCCTGGCGACAGGGTGTACGGCCCACCTGACCAGAGGGGTGCGCGGCGGACAGCCGCTCCCATTGTATGTCTGGCGCCATGCAATGTCAAACCGCAGGGCAGGCGGTGGACGAGGGATTTGACAGGCGGCGCGAGTTGGTGTAAGCTATCCACGAGTTCCGAGCGCCGAGGAAGTGAATCCCCCCTTGTCGTGTGCCAGGAAACCTGCCCGGCACACCCCCACGCCGTATGCAGGGACAACGACCGCGGAGGCCTTGTCCATGGTGAGAGTCCGGCTCTCGGGTGTTGGTGCGGCCCTGGTGATGGCAGCGGCGGCGGTGTGGGCGGGAGCGCCCGGCGGCGAGGGAGGGCGGCCGGGACGCGTGTTGTACCAGCTCAAGCGCGGCGCCAGCGCGGCGCAGTTGCAGGCCCTGGACGCGCGCGGCAAGGCCCACGGCCTGGCCACGCTTCGCACGCTCCAGGGGCTGGGTGTGCAGGTGGCGCAGATCGCCCGCGGCCAGAGCGCCGAGCGCGAGGTGTGCGCCGACCTGCTGGCCACGGGCGCCGTGGCGTTCGCCGAGCCCGACGCCCTGGTGCCCCCCGTCGCCCTGCCCAACGACACCTACTACGGCAGCCAGTGGCAGCACGCCTGCATCAATTCCCCCGGGGCCTGGGACCGCACGACCGGCAGCCCCTCGGTGCTCGCCGCCGTGTGCGACACGGGCGTGAGCTCGACCCACCCCGACCTCGCGGCCAACCTCCAGCTCCCGGGCTATAACGCCGTGGACGGCTCGACGAACACCGAGCCCGTCTACAACCACGGCACCGGCGTGGCCGGCTGCATCGGCGCCGTGGGCAACAACGGGGCCGGCGTGGCCGGCGTGGCCTGGACCGTGAAGATCCTGCCCATCCGCATCACCAACACGTCGGACGGCCTGGCCTACGTGTCCGACGCGGCCAATGGCATCCGCTACGCTGCCGACCGCGGGGCCAAGGTGGTCAACCTGAGCTACCTGATGGCCGGCTACTCCACGATTGACGCTGCCGCGCAGTACCTCCGCGGCAAGGGCGGCCTGCTCTTCGTGGCCGCCGGCAACAACGGCCAGGACCCGGGCTGGCCCGACTTCGCGTCGTTCGTGGCCGTGGGCGCCACCGACAGCGCCGACAACAAGGCGAGCTGGTCCAACTACGGCGCCTACATAGACATCGTGGCCCCCGGCGTCGGCGTCTACTCCACCACGGGCGCCAGCAGCTACGGCTCGATGAGCGGCACGTCCTTCTCGTCGCCCATCGCGGCCGGGCTGGGCGCGCTCCTCTACTCGATCAACCCGTCTGCCACCCCGGCCGAGGTCGAGAACGTCCTCTTCACCACCTGCAAGGACCTCGGGGCCGCGGGCGAGGACAACGTGTTCGGCCACGGGCGCATTGACGCCGCGGCCGCCGTCGCCAGGATGGCCAACGCGCGGCCCAACAGCCCGCCCCTCGCCGTGGCCGCCGCCAGTCCCACGAGCGGCGTGGCTCCGCTGGCGGTGACCTTCGACGGCTCGAGCTCGACCGACGCCGACGGCGCCATCGCGTCGTACCAGTGGGCCTTCGGCGACGGCGCCTCGGCCGCCGGCGCCACCCCCGCGCACACCTACACCGCGCCCGGCACCTACACGGCCACCCTCACCGTCACCGACAACCAGGGGGCCACCGACACCGACAGCGTCCAGATCACCGTAGACCCCGACCCGTCGCGGGTCGTGTTCGTGAAGAGCATCGACATGGCCCTTCGCAGCGTGCCGGCCGGCACCCTCGCCCTGGCCACGGTGAGCATCATGGACATCGCGGGCGCGCCCGTGCCCGGCGCCACCGTGAGCGGCTCGTGGAGCAGCCCCAAGGCGGGCACCGCCGCCGGCGTCACGGGAGCCGACGGCACGGTGACGCTCGAGTCGCCCAAGGTCAAGGGCAGCCCTCTCACGTTCACGATCACCGTCACGGGCGTTTCGGCCTCGGGCTACACGTACGACCCGAGCTTGAATCTGGAGACGACCGATTCGATCTCGACGGGCAGCGCGGTCAACCAGCC
This sequence comes from Planctomycetota bacterium, assembly GCA_035384565.1. NCBI lineage: Bacteria > Pseudomonadati > Planctomycetota > Planctomycetota bacterium. Next base: position 32,007 of record DAOOIT010000024.1, read on the forward strand.
GCCGAAGGCCGTGGCCGCGGCCACCCCGACCGCCGGCCAGGCGCCGCTGACCGTGGACTTCAGCGGCGCAGGGTCGTCGGACCCCGACGGGCAGATCGCGTCGTACCAGTGGAACTTTGGCGACGGCACGACGGGCAGCGGGGCCGCCGTGCAGCACGTCTACTGGTCGCCCGGCACCTACACGGCCACGCTCACCGTCACCGACAACCAGGGCGCCGCGGGCACGGCCCAGGTCGTGATCGTCGTCTCCGACAGCACGGCCGAGTTCATCTGCGTGAAGAGCATCGCGCTGCGGCTGGTCGCGCAGCCGGGGGGCACGGCCATCGAGGCCACGGTCAGCATCGTGACCGGCGCGGGCGCGCCCGTGGCGGGCGCCACGGTGGCAGGGCAGTGGAGCGGCATCGTCACCGGCTCGGCCACGGCCGCCACCGACGCCGCGGGCCACGCCGTGTTCCTCTCGCGCAAGACCAAGAGCTCCGGCACCGCCACCTTCACGGTCACCGGCGTCACCCACGGCGGCTGCGTCTACGACCCGGCGGCGAACGGGGAGACGAGCGCTTCGATCACCAAGTAGCCGGCGCAGCCCCACACCCGGCCCGAGGGCAAGCCGTCGGGGGCGACCGGCTCGGCACTCGAGGCGATCTGACCCGGCGCGAAGGCCGGGACCATGAGGAGCAGAGAGCAGATGCCTGGCACCGCGCCTCGCGCGGGCTGCTGCTGTGCGCTCAGATGATCTCGAGGTAATCCCTGTCCGGCAGCTTCGGGAATGGCGCGGTGGGCAGCGTCTGATACCAGAAGGCCACCGACGCAATGTCGTCCTGGAGCGGCAGGTAGCGGCCGCCGTCGCGCCAGCCCAGGGCCTGAATCGTCACCCGCAGATCGCGCTCGAAGCGTATCGGGTCCATCACGTGCCAGCGGTACATCGAGAAGCGCATCTGCGAGCGATACGTGCCGTCGGGGCGGAACACCTGCATCCCGAGGAACGGCGTGGAGTAGGGCGTGTACTGGCCGGCCACGTCCCAGTTGTAGCACCCGCCGAAGTAATCCTCGGTGCCCGTGCCGCAGATGGTGGGGAACTCGCCGTCGCCGTCGAGATAGAACTTGATCTCCCCCTCGCCCCACCAGCCCGAGTTGTTGACGCCCCAGGCGAGGGCGGTGCCGACGTAGTGCCCCGTGCCGCGCACGCCGTCGAGGATCGTGTGGACCTCCTTGTAGGGCAGCGGGTTGCTGCGGCGGAACTGGGCGTGGAAGTAGGCCGCGTCGTCGGGCACCTCCGTCAACGTGTAGTCAATCTGGTAGTAGCACGTGATGTCGTCGTTGTGGCGGTTCTCCAGCGTGATGCGGCATTCCTTGCGGAAGGGCATCTCCCAGTAGCAGTTGTAGGCGCGGTTGGGGTTCACGGCCACGGGCAGCGAGTTGATCTGCGCGTATTGCCCCCAGGGCGAGGCGAAGAAATCGGCGGCAGGGCACTCGACCGACGGCTGCTCCTGCCCGTCCCAGTAGAAGCGCAGGATGTAGAAGCGTGCCTGGGCGCCCTTGAGCGACAGGTCGCCCGTGATCCAGATGTGCTGAATCGCCCCTGAGCCTTTGATATGCGCGAGCGTGAACGTCTCGCCCGCCTTGATGCGGACGCTGGGGGAGACCTTCCAGCCCTGGCCGAGGTCGCGGGCGCAGCGGGCGCCTGTGCCTTCGGTCGCCATGCCGGCCTTGCCCTTTTCGCCCGTGAAGTTCTCCGCGCAGATCGAGCGCGTCTTCGCCCGCGACACCCGCGACAGATTCCCCAGCCCCATGCCCAGACCGTTGAACCCGCTCATTGTCAACCCTTTCCGCGCCCGCGCACTGAGGCAACGCCGCATGCTTGACAATCACACGCAGAGGGATTATACATGGGATTGAGGGAAGTGCAACACCGTGGGCAGCGGAGCGCAGCCGATGGATGACAAGGTGCTGGAGCGTATCAGCCTGAACCCGCGTGTCATGGTGGGCAAGCCCGTGATCCGGGGCACGCGGATTCCCGTGGAACTCATCGTCCGCATGCTGGGACAGGGCATACCGGAGGACGAGATTCTGCGGGAGTATCCACGCCTCGAGCCGGAGGACATCCGGGCTGCCCTCGCCTATGCCGCCGAGGTCCTCGCCGACGAGGATGTCTTCGCCCTGACGCCCGCTTAGGCTCCCGCTCATGGATTTCGTCGTGGATGAGTCCACCGGCACGGCCGTGGCTGAGTTCCTCCGCGGCCTCGGGCACGACGTCCTCAACATCGTTGAGTCCCTGCCTCAGGCGGATGACCCGGACATACTGAAGCTGGCTGCGGCAGAGAAGCGGATCGTCGTGACGAACGACAAGGATTTCGGGGAACTGGTGTTTCGCAGCGGGAGGCCTCACCGTGGCGTGATCCTGCTCCGCCTGCGCGACGAGAGCGCCGAGAACCGAGTGCGGGTGGTTGCATCCGTGCTCGAACGTTGGGCCAACCGCCTCAGCGATTCCTTCACCGTCGCCACGGAGGGAAAGGTGCGCATCCGCCCCATGCGTGGTCGGGGATTCAGCAGGGCATCGCCAAGGCGGCGTATCCCCTGAAGCCATCCGCGCTGATCGAGCGCGTCTTCGCCCTCGACACCCGCGCGAGATTCCCCAGCCCCATTCCCAAGCCGTTGAAGTCGCTCATGCCCTCTCCTTGCAGTGCTACTCTTCGGGGCGCTCGGGCGCCCCGCGCTCTTCAGTGGGTTCGACGTCCGCAGGCGGGCCCCCTTCGGCAACTTGGGTCGTCGGACCCGATTGCCTAACCCGTTCAGCGATGGGCCGCATCTGGGCAACGATGGCCTGGATGGCCTGCTCCTTCTCAATGCCCAGTGGGACCGTCAGTGGGACACACAAGAGCTCGCCGCCCGGCTCACGTGTGAGGATGCGAATGGCTCCAGACCCCTCGAGGTCGGCGAGCTTCGCTCGGATGCCATGCAGTGTTTCGGGTCGCCATTCCGTGCCATGTATGCCCAGCCACAGCGGGCTCTCTTCCTGCGATGCCCACATGCTGAAGTCCAGCCTCAGACTCACGCCGACATCGCCGAATCTGAGGTAGGCAACGTAACACTCGCCGAACACGCTTGACGCCTTCAGACGCTTGGCGTCGGCAAACCCCTCCTCAATTGCTCGGCGTGAAGCATCGAAGACGAGTTGGGTGAGCTGTATAACCAGGCGGGGGATCCCGGGTGAGAGATCCTCGGAGCGCAGAGGCAGGAAGGCGTCGGTGTCCATGCGTTCGCACAGGCCGTGAAGCTGCCTGACATCGGCCGCGGCGTCGCCTTCATTGGCGCTCACGAGGTCATCATTGACGCGCGCCAGGAGCGCCCGCCAGCTCACAAGCGCCAGCACGGTGCCGTTGGACACCCGGGCCGCGGTGACACCAAGTGGCGCGGCGCTCTCCGTGAGGACCAGTTGTGCTGCTGCGCAGCGTCTGATGAGTTCCGGCCAGAGCGTTGGCTGCCTGCGTTCCGGAGCCACGAAAAGGAGAAGTCCGGGCTTGCCTGCCGTCAGCCGCTTGATGTAGACCACCGGCTGCTTTTCCGTCAGGCCCGCCCAGAACTTGGCCTCAATGAAGACGCGCTCCTCTCCTGCGTCATCGAAGCCCACCAAATCCGGGACTGTTTGGTCCTCTCCCCAGGCCTGTGAGCGGTACCTCACTTCGTCGGGCAGGCCTGGACAACACCCTTGCAGGAGCCGCTCCAACGCTCGGCGGGCAGTCGCAGACTTCTGGAGAATAAAGGCCAGCGACTGCGTGGCGACGTTCTCTGGATGCGCCGCGAAGCTCCCAACCAAGTGACCAAGCAACGTTCCGCCATCCATTAGTCGCGCTCCTATGCAGGCGCCGTGAAGCCGCCGCTTAGCCGGGGCAGGTGAGGACGAGTTCCCCTCGGACCTCACCCAGGGTGTAGGTCTTGCCTGGGGCGGAGCGCTGGCGGAGGAATCCCATGAGTTCGCGCTTTTCGCGGACGAGGCGGACCTCTTCCTCGAAGTCGTCCACCTCGGCGACGACGAATTGCCTGCCGTCGCTGGTGGTCAGAACCACGTTCTCTTCGGCGGCCAGGTTGAGGACCTCATCCAGGCCTCCTTGAAACTGGGGAAGATCGATCGCCTTCACAGCACGATCCCCTCTTGGTCAATCTCCTGGTGGAGGGGCATGAGAGGATGGCGGTCCCAGTAGTCGCGGGCGAAGAAGATGAGGGAGATGACAACGCCCCGCTCAAGCTGCAGATCGTACACAGCGTCGCTGATCCGGTCCTCTTCGGCAGAGGTCAGTGGCGCGGGGGTGACCACTAGAAGGTCATAGTCCGAGTCGGGCGCAACGTCGCCGCGGGCGCGGCTGCCGAAGAGGACAACGGTGGCGTCGGGCACATGCTCCTGAATGATGCGCTTGCAGGCGAGGAGCATGGACCGGGCGCTCCGGGGCACGCTCGTCCTGGCATTGGCCTGCCGCATGGCTGGTCTCCGCACCGCGCCCCCGCGGCCATTATAGGCTGCCAGGCGATGAGGTGTCAACGGCTGCCTGCACTGACACTAGTTTGAGCGCTCGACGGGTTGCAGCCCTGCAAGGGCGTCATATGATAGCCCAGGGCGGAGCGAAGCGAAGCCCTGGGTCTGGGGTCGCAAAGGACCTAGCCCTGTAGGGGCGGCATAGGGCGCCGCAGGGCCTGCTAGCTCGCCCCTTCAGGGCTACCGGGTGGGGGCGGCATTTCCCAGGGCTCCGCTTCGCTCCGCCCTGGGCTATCCTATCTCGCCCCGTTGGGGCTCAGGACAAGCGGAAGACCAGAACTGGGGGCGTGTCAGCTGCTTGCACAGGCTATCTGTCGCCGTCGTTTCTGCCCCTGCCGTGCGCCTGGCGCCAGGCGGGGAGGCGGTCGAGGACGGCGCGGGCCGCGGGCTCGTCGAAGGCGATCTCGCGCGCCTCGTCGGGCAGGTACAGGACGGTGCAGGGGTAGATGAAGAGGCGCTGGCCCGGATGCCAGGGGGCAAGAATGTCTTCCATGAACTCACGGTAGCCGCGGTAGCGCCCGCCGGTGTTGATGTAGGCGTGGGGCGCAATGACGGCCCGGTCGCCGAATTCGCGCGACAGCGTGGCGATGGGGACACTTGACGAGATGTCGCAGTTGAGGCCGGTGAGCCGTTCGAGCTTCTTCAGCACGGGCAGGTGGGCCTCGCGGATGGTGCAGGAGTGGAGGAACAGCCCGCCAAAGGCCCGCGCGATGCGGTTGTTGTAGGGCACGACGAACTCCTCATAGGTCTCGGGCGAGACGTTGACGAGGTTGTCGTCGGACATCTGGATGCCGGCCTCGGCGGGGAACCAGATGGGCGGCCACGAGCCGCGGCTGCACGCCGGGCCGGCCGCCTCAATCTGGGCGCGGAAGAACTCGATGGCGAAGTCGGTCACGAGGTCCATCAGGGCGTGCAGCCGCGCGGGATGGTCGTGGGGCATGAGAAAGAATGCCTCGCCGCCGACCAGTTGCTCCACGGTGGTGAAGGGACTCTGAAAGTCCATGATCTGGATGGCGAGCCGCTCGTCGGCGCAGTCCGCATAGGCCCGCGTCTGTTCCAGCACCTCGCCCAGCCTGCCGGCGGTCATCTTCGGTTTCCGCAGGGAGTCGATCTGGTCGGGGCTGGTGATGACGGGCTTGACCCAGCGGACGCCGGACGCCTCGATCTCCTGGCAGCCGAAGGCCGTGGCCAGGGCACAGGTGCCGGCGCCGGTGGCGAGTGCGGGTACGTAATCGTCGCCGCCGACGGGTCGCGCCCGGATGGCCTGCGTCGCGTGCCAGACTTGCTGCTGGAGGGCCGTGAGGCCCTCGGGCGACGGCTCCGGCGCAGAGCCGTCGGAACAGTGGAGAATGGCCGCGGGACGGCCGGGCGGCGGACCAGCGAAGAGCTGGCGGATGAACGCCTTGGTCGCGTCCACCGTGTCCCAGGGGTAGTCCTCGATTCGCAGGCGACGGGGCATGGTGGCCTTTCCGTTGATTCCCTCGTGCGGGGAGGATTGTAGGCGCGGGCGGCGGGTGGATCAAGCCGTCCTTCTCGGTCCAGGTGCGGGCCGAAGGGCGCCGCACTCCCGACTCGGCGCGCCGTTCGATGCGGGTGTGGGGCTGGCCGCGTCATTCGGCTGAGGTGCTGCCCCGCTCCCATACTTGCTCAACCCCGTGTGGGGGGAGGTGAGCAAGTATGGGTGGATGGGCGAGGATTGGCGATTCTCGCGGCTCCGGCCATACATGCTCCTCTGCGCGATGAGCAAGTATGGGAGCGGGAATGTCTGGCGCACGTAAGATATTGCTGCGTATATGGTTATATGGACACTGGCTGGCTCAGGAGCTTCAGCCGTCGCTGTCGGTCGCGCTTGCCGGACGCTGAGGAGCCATGTCCTGTTCCCATGCGGCGACGCCTCGGAGCACTCGTGTGCTCCGGGGCGGCGTGGCGTGTTACTTGCTGGCGGTGATCGTGGCGTGGGCGGCGTTGACGGCCAGCCACCACTTGCCCGTCGCCTTTCCCCCGCTCTTGGAGGAGTTGTAGACGTGCGTCTGGATGGCGCCGCCGGTGATCACGTAGGTCCTGGCGTTGCTCACCTCGTAGGGCTTGCCGTCCAGGGTGAGGCTGTTCTGGTTGCCGTTGCCCTTGGGGGTGAAGCGGATCCAGGCGGCGGGGCCGCTGAAATCGAGCGAGCCGCCCGAGGCGTGCAGGTGGTCGCGGGTGAGCGTCGAGCCGTCGGGCCGCCGGAGCTCGAACTCGAAGTCGTTGTTATTCTTCGGGTTGAGGTTGACGGCGCCGCTGAGCGGCTCGCCCTCGGGCTCGTCAGGGCCGGTGGGGCCGGCAGGGCCGGCGAGGCTGGCGCCGGGCGAGCGGTAGCGCCCCCACTGGAGGTCCAGCGTCAGGGCGGCCTGCCGCAGGTCGTCTGGCGGCAGGTGCAGCCCGTCGTGCCTCTCGACGATGCCGCCCGTCTTGAGGATCACGGCCGTCGAGCGGTCGGTGGAGAGCAGGGCCGTGACGTAGAAGTGGGGGCTGTCAATCTGGGCGGGGGTGGGCTGGTGATACAGCAGGCTCAGGGTACGCCCTGGAACGGGCTCGTCATCCAGGGGGTTGCGGAACACGCGCGGGTCGCCCACGAAGGGCGAGAGAGGGGTGACGAGGTCATCGCTCTCGGCGGGATAGTTGAAGAACTTGCGGAAGTAGAGCTCGAGGCCCACCGCCACCTGCCGCAGATTGCCCTGCGCCACCACGGTGCGTGCCGAGTGACGCGCCCCACGGCCCAGGCACAGGCCGATCGCCAGCAGCACCGACACGATGACGAAGGTGCTCAGCAGTTCGGTGAGGGTGAAGGCCCTTCGACGGTTTCTCCTGTTGATTGCATTCTTGGCCCGCCTCCTTTCGGCTCTTACAAGGTTGGCTGAGGCCGCCAGGTGTCGGCTGGCCGGCTTCGGCCCGGCGTTGCAATGGTTCTCGCCGGAGCAACTCCCATGCCATCGCCCCCACGGGCTTTGCAACTGCTTATCGGCTCAGGAGATAGGCCCGAGGAATGGAAGCCGGCCCCGTGCATTTGAGGATCGCCCGCACTTGCACCGTACGGGGCAGGGCCGCCCCGGAAGGCACCCCCGCCAGGGTCGCTTGCCCTCGAGCGGGTCCCGGTGTATGATGCCGTTTGTCGGCGTCTGAGGAGCATCGTTTGAAGCTCGATTTCGCCCAGATAGTGCGCGACATCCCCGGCGCCGAAGGCCCGTGCCTCGACGCCGCGGGGCGTCTCTTCATGGTCTGCCCCAGCCGCGGGCAGATTCTCCACGTGCTCGACGACGGCTCGGCCCGCGAGCACGCCAACACGGGCGGCGTCCCGGCCGGGCTCTTCCCCGATCGCGACGGGGGCCTGTGGGTGGCCGACATGAAGCTCGGCATCCTGCGTTGCGCGCCCGACGGACGGCTGGAACACATCGTGGCCGAGTTCGAGGGCGCGCCCATCCGCGGCTGCAACGACCTGTGCCTCGACCGCCGCGGCACCCTCCACTTCACCGCTCCGGGCGGCTCGGGCCCCGACAAGCCCGTGGGCGAGGTCTTCCGCCGCACCTCCGGCGGCGCCGTCGCCCGCATCGGCCAGGGCTATGCGTTCCCCAACGGCATCGCGGTCCGCGCCGACGCCTCCGAGCTGATCGTCGCCGAAACCTTCACCAAGGCCCTCTGGGCGTTCGAGCTGGCTGCCGACGGCGCGGTGGGCCCCCGGCGCCGTTTCGCCACGCTGCCCGGCAAGCACTTCGGCGGGCCGGACGGCATGGACTTCGATGCCGAGGGCAATCTGCTGGCGACGAACTGGGGGGCGGGCACCCTTGACGTCTTCGCCCGCAATGGCGTGCTCGTCGAGCGGATCGAATGCCCCTTCGACAAGCCGTCGAACGTCCACTTCGGCGGCGCCGACGGCTGCGACCTCTACGTCACCGAGCATACCACCAACGGCCTCTGGCGCACCCGCTGGCGTCACCCCGGCCAGCCGGCCATCGGGCCACGGTAGCAGGAACCAACGATGAGCGGCGGGCATGTGGGCCTGGTCTCCGTTGTGCGCACTCGCGCATCGGTTCATCTGGCGGCGCTCGTGCTCTACGGGCTCCTGGCCTTCCTGCCCGGCCTGGGCCAGGAGGTGGACCTGGCGAACCGCGAGGCCCGCCATGCGGAAATCTCGCGCGAGATGGCCGCCACGGGCCGGTTCCTGGTGCCCCACGTGTGCGGCGAGCTGTACCCCGACAAGGCGCCGCTGTTCAACTGGACCGCGGCCCTGCTGTTCCGCCTCGCGGGCCGAGCCGACTACTTTCTCGCGCGCCTGCCCAGCGCGCTCTCGGCCGTCGCCGTGCTGGCGGCTGTGTACGTGCTCGGGCGGCGCTGGTTTTCCACGCAGGCGGCGCTGATCGCCGCCGTGGTGTGGGGGACGACCCCTCTCGTCGCCCTCTGGGCGCGCCAGAGCCGCTCGGACATGCTGCTGACGTGTCTGCTGGCCTACGCGGCGCTGCTGGCGGACTCGGCGGCGGCCGCCGACGAGGGCCCGCGCCGCTGGGCGGCCTGGCTGGGCGCGAGCGCGTTCGCCGCGCTGGCCACGCTGGCCAAGGGGCCGCACGCGGCGCTGTTCTTCGCCATTGTCGCGGCGCTGGTGTGGCGGGCGCGGAGGCCGCGCTGGGCGCCGCCGTGGCCGCTGACGCTCGCGGCACTGGGCGCGATCGCCGCGCTCGTGGGCGGCTGGGCGCTGGCCGCCGAGGTCTCGCAGCCCGGCTATCTGCGGGCGCTCACGGGCCACCAGTTCGGCGTGGGCCTCCAGCAGCACCCCATGCCCTTCTACTACTACCTCGTGGAGCTTCTGCCCGTGGCCCTGCCGTGGAGCCTGTTCGTCGTGGGGGCCGTGGCGTGGGCCGTGCGGCGCGGGCGCGAGCGAGGCTACAGCGCGGCGCTCGTGCCCGCGTTCGTCTTCGCGGCCTTGCTGGTGCTTCATTCGCTCGTGACGAACAAGCGGGTGCATTACATGCTGCCCGCGATGCCGTGGTGGGCGCTGTGGCTCGGGGCGCTGCTCGCCCAGAGCCTGGCAAACGACGACCCGGCCGGCCGCGAGGGCCGGGAGGCGCCGGCCTGGGCCGCGCGCTGGCCGGCGGTCCTCATCCTGGCCGCCCTGCTCGCGGGCGCGCTGGCCGGCCCGTTCGCCTGGACCCGGCAGGCGCGCGGAGGGCTGGCGGCCGTGATCGCCTTGAGCGTGGTGCTGGCGGGGTTGGCGGCGTGGGGCCTGGCCGCGGCCTGGCGCGGGCGGGCCGCTCAGTCGGCCGCGGCCCTGTGCGTGGCCTCTGCGGTCGTGGGGGCCGCGTGGTTCCCGCTCTGGATCGGGCACGTCGCCAAGCCGTCGAGAGAGGTCGCGGCGGCTCGCGAGGTGATCGCCAGCCTCCCGCGCGGCGCGGCCGTGGGGGCTTACAGGTCGGCCAGCGAGCATCTGCTCTTCAAGCTGGGGCACGCGGTCGCGCTGCTGCCGGATGCCGACGCGGTGCGCGTCTTCCTCGCGGCCCCCGGCCCGCGGTACCTGATCACCCAGGCCGAACGGGCCGACGAGGTGCGCGGCCTCTCGCCGAGGCCGCTACGCGAACTCTCTTCGTGGCAGACCGAGCGCGATAAGGGGACCCTGCTGCTGGCCGGCGGCTGAGTCAGGCGCCTTGCTTGCCGGGCGACCGCCGGCGCCGGGGCGTGGCGCCGACCGCGAGGAGCACGATGCCGACGCCCGCGAGCCCCAGCATGACCAGCACGTTGAACCGGCGCGGCAGCTTCACCAGCAGCTTGTGCTCCCAGTAGTCCTCCGTGGTGTCCACGGCAACGTTTTTCCTCTCCACCCGGAGCGCGCCGCCGGGCTCCACCGTGCACAACAGGTAGTGGTGAGGCACGAAGGGCGGATCCGGGCCGGCGCCGGCCCCCCCGCTGATGTAGACGGGCACCTCGCCGAGCTTGTCTTCCAGGTACGAGTGGATGTGGCTACAGAACAGAGCTGTGACGTGGTGCGCGTTCAGGATGCGTTGCAGCTCCTCCACGCCGGACGCCAGGCAGGGGCGCAGGTGGCGCGGGTCGTGCGGCGGCGTGTGGGTGTAGACGATGCAGGCCTCGTACTGGCTGCGGTACCGCGCGAGGGTCTGCTCGAGCCACTTCAGGTCGCCCTCTGCGCACGCCTCCGTGGCCGTGTCGAGGGCCACGAACAGCGTGTTCGCGCAGGCGAACCAGTACTGCCGCGGGCCGAAGCTGCGCGAGTACAGGCGGTATCGCTCGGCCGGGTCCGCCTCCTCGCGGCGGATGTCGTGGTTGCCCGCCACGGCGCAGAAGGGCACCCCCAACCGGGCCTCCTCGAGTTCGTGAAGCAGCCACTCGAAGTCCTCGGCCGCGGGCTCGACCACCAGGTCGCCGCCGGCGAGCACCAGGCGCACGCGGTCCGCCTTCACGCGCTCGAAGATGGTTTCGAGCAGGTCCAGGTTGCCCCGGCTGTCGGCCACGTAGGCGAAAGAGAATGGGGCCTTGCCCTCGAGCACCTCGCCCGCCGGCGGCAGCACCGAGGGGCTGAGGCGCGGGAACGAGGTCCAGGCCGAGGCGTGGACCACGAGCAGGCTTCCTGCCATGAGCAGAAGCAGGATGGCCAGGACGCGCACTACGCGCTTCCATCGGCGCGGAGAGGTTGCCTCGGTCACCTGTTCGGACGGTGTGCTCACGTGGGTCTCCTGCCGCAGCCGCCTCGCCAGTTCCCGTTTTCTATTATTGTAGGCAACCCGTGTGCAGATTCAAGCGGCGTCTGCGGTTGAACCCCTGCGGCCTTCCTGCTAGAATCCCGCCCCGAAGCCCCTTGTCCCCACAGGAGACCGCCATGCGCGTGCTGTTCTACGACATTGACACCCTGCGCGCCGACCACCTGGGCTGCTACGGCTACTGCCGCGACACGTCGCCCAACATTGACCGCATCGCCGCCGAGGGCGTGCGGTTCGAGCACTGTTACGTCTCCGACGCCCCGTGCCTGCCCTCGCGCGCCTCGCTCTACACGGGCCGCTTCGGCATCCACTCGGGCGTGGTGAACCACGGGGGCCTGGCGGCCGACCTGCGCCTTCAGGGCCGCGAGCGCGCCTTCCGCCACGGCCCGGCCCGCAACTCGTGGATCGCCGCCCTCCGCCAGGCCGGCCTCAGGCCCGTCTCCTTCAGCCCCTTCGCCGAGCGCCACAGCGCCTGGTGGTTCTACCACGGCTGGCTCGAGATGCACAACCCCGGCAGCGGCGGCATGGAGATCGCCCCCCAGGTCGTCCCCGGCGCCCTCCGCTGGCTCGATGCTCACGCCAAGGAAGACAACTGGTTCCTCCACGTCAACGTCTGGGACCCCCACACCCCCTACCGCACGCCGCTGGACTTCGGCGACCCGTTCCAGGGCCAACCCTTCGATGAATGGCTCACCGAGGACCAGATTCGCAAGCACTTCGAGGGTTACGGCCCTCACTCGGCCCAGGACCTTGGCGACATGGGCCCTTACGACACCGCCCGCTGGCCCCGCATCCCCGCGCAGATCACCTGCCTGGACGATTACGCCCGCTGGATCAACGGCTACGACACCGGCATCCGCTACGCCGACCACCACTTCGGCCTGCTCCTGGCCGAACTCGAACGCCAGGGCGTCCTCGACGACACCGCCATCATCGTCTCCTCCGACCACGGCGAGAACCAGGGCGAGCTCAACATCTACGGCGACCACCACACCGCCGACAACATCACGGCCCGCGTGCCCTTCATCCTGCGCTGGCCCGGCCTGGGCGCCGGCCGCGTGGACGCCGGCCTCCACTACCAGACCGACCTCGCCGCGACGATCCTCGAACTCGCCGGCGGCCAAGTGCCCGCCCTCTGGGACGGACGCTCCGTCGCTCCCGCCCTCCGCGACAGCTCTTGCCTGCCGACTGCCTCGTGCCGAGTGCCGACTGGCGCTGCGGCCACCGGCCGCAGCTTCCTCGTCTGCGGCAACCTCGCCTGGAGCTGCCAGCGCTCGGTCCGGTGGGACAACTGGCTCCTCCTCCGAACCTACCACGACGGCCTCAAGGACCTCGACCCCGTCCTGCTCTTCGACGTCGCGGCCGACCCGCACCTCACCCGCGACCTGTCGGCGGCCCGCCCCGAGGTCGCCAACGAGGGCCTCGCCCGTCTCCACGAGTGGACCACCGCCATGATGAACACCTCGGAGAGCGACGTGGACCCGCTCTGGACGGTCATTCGCGAAGGCGGCCCCTATCACACCCGCGGGCGGCTGCACGCCTACTGCGAGCGCCTGCGCGCCACCGGCCGCGCCCACCACGCCGAGGCCCTCCTGGCCCGCCACGGGCACTGGATGACCTGACCTACGGCCGCATGGTTGATTGTTGGGCGAAAGAGAGCTATACTCGGGATTGGGCGCGGGGGCCTCGCGCGCGAAACACGCATCACCAGCACTCCGGAGGAACGCACATGGGCCTGACGAACGTGGAGGCCAAGGTCGCGAACCCGTTCCACCCGGCCCGGCACAAGACCCTGCGCTTCCTGGTGGACTCCGGAGCAGTCTACTCGGTGATTCCCCGGGCCGAGCTGGAGCGCTTGGGCATCGAGGCCACCGGCGAGCGCACCTTCTTCCTGGCCAACGGCGTGCCCATCCGACGCCAGGTCGGCGAGGCTCGGATCACCTTCGAGGGCCAGACCGCCACCTGCGTCGTCCTCTTCGGCGAGGAGGGCGACAGCGCTCTCCTCGGCGTCACCACCCTCGAGAACCTCGGCCTCATCTTCGACCCCTTGCGTCAGAAGATCATGCCCCTCCCCATGCTCATCGCCGACGTCCGAAGGCTGTTCCCCAACTGACCGCCTGCGAGGGACGCGGAGGGACCAGCGGAGTATCCTCCTGCACCGCACGAGAATCTTCTTCGCCATCTTCATCCTCGGACTGCGGCGAGCGGCCTCACCGCCTTCCCCATCGAATGGGAGTTGAGAACCCTCACCCGCCTGATGGGCGTGCCCGACGCCGCATTCCCCGACAGCTACTCGGGCATCACCGCCTGGCTCATCCGCGTCCGCAACGGACTCTCCGACACCTACGCCCGCTATCCCTGGATGGCCTATGGCACCGACTGGCTGGCCTTCGACCACATCGTGCTGGCCGTTCTCTTCATCGGGCCGTTGCGCGACCCTGTGCGGAACCTGTGGGTCATCGAGTTCGGCCTCATCGCGTGCGTGCTGGTCATTCCGCTGACCATGATCTGCGGCCCTTTCCGCGGCATCCCCTTCACCTGGCGGCTCATTGACTGCTCGTTCGGCGGCGTCGGCTTCGCCGTTCTCTGGCCCGTCCGGCGGCTTACCCAGCGGCTGGCCTGCTTGGCCCACTGAAGCGGCTCTCACCTTCCCACGGTCACGCCATCCTTGTCACCGACGAGGCGCACCGCCGTCACGGTGGCCTTGAGGAGGGCGGTGCCGCAGGGGCCGCGGGCGGCGACGGTGTTGTTCTCGAAGCGAACCCCCTCGCAGTTGCTGAGCCAGATGAGGACGCCCGGGTCAAAACCACGGTCGGCGCCGCGACGGCTCGGACGCCCCTGCGCGCGGTCGAAGCGGTTGCCCTTCACCAACACGTCCTGAGCGCCGTCCACGAACAGGTTGATCCCGTCGTTCTCGAGGAAGGTGTTGCCCTCGAGCACGATGTGCTGGTGGCCGTGTGCGATGCCCTTGCGGTCGCCCTCGCCGGCGATGCTGACGATGCCGGGCCGCGCGTCCCACGCCCCCGTGGTGGCGTAGCCGGCGCGGCGGAAGGTGTTGCCACGCACGACGACGTGGCGGCTGTAGCAGGCCTCGTTCCACCAGTACTCGGGGGCGATGATGAGGGCCGCGATGGTGCTGCCGTCCACGGTGTTGCCCTCGACGAGTCCGTCGTCGGCCTTCAGCAGCAGGCCGCGGGCGCGGTGGTTGCGGATGACGCAGTGGCGGACGACGTAGCCGCTGCCGTTGGCGGCGGGGGTGCTGATGCGGCAGCCGAGCGCGGCGGCGGGCAGCGGGCGGTCGAGGGTCAAGCGCCAGAAGTTGCGGGTCTCCTTGAAGTGCTTGTCGTCGGGCAGGGCCTTGGGGGTGTAGCCTTCGGCGCGGTTCACCGCGACGACCGTCGCCTCGCCGGCGAGCGCGCCCTGAAGGTCGAAGAGGCGCAGGGGATCGCCCGCGCGGAAGAAGTTGCCCCAGCGCGTGGCGATCACCCAATCCTTGCCCTCGGCCTCGATCACCATGGCGTAGGTGCCGTGGATGGCCACGCCGTCGTCCGGCATGCCCTCAAAGCGGCAGCCGTCAAGGGTCGGCCCCTTGCGGGCGCCGCTGGAGTGGAAGGCGTCGGCGTTGCAGGCGATGAGCGGGGCGGCGGTGGCGCCGGGCGGCTTGGGGCCATAAGTGACGGTGTAGGAGTAGTGGTTGCCGCCCTCGCCGCCGTCGTCGTGGATGCAGAAGCCGCCTCCGGCGAGGATGGCGACGCCCTCGATGCGCATCCCGCTGCACCCGGCCACGAGGATGTCGCGCTGGCCCGGGCCGCGGAAGGCCATGAGGTCGCCGGCCTCGAGCGCCTCGGCGGCGGGCCGGATCGGGTGGTGGAAGTGCAGCCGCACGAGGTTTCCGCCGAGCATTTCGCCGCTCGTGAAGCCCATGTCGTGGCTGCCCGGCTTCCATTGCCGCGTGCGGGGGTCGAAGACGTAGCCCGTCTGGGGCCTCTCGAGGTAGGCCGCGGGATAGCCCGCGTCCACCCGCAACTCGAGCCAGGCGCCGTCCGGCGCGATCTTCTCGATGCGGCCCTGGGTGAATGGCGGAGTCTCGTTGACGAGCGTCATGCCGCGGAGCGCGACGTTGCGGCAGCGCACGAACTCGATGCCGCCGCGGGTCGGGTCGGTGCGGGCCAGGGTGACGCCGCGGGCGTCTATCTCGAGGTCGGCCAGCCCCTCGAACCTCAGATACGGCCCGCGATCGGGCGTTGGCGGGCGATACGTGCCCTCGGGAACCCGCACGCTCTTGAGCCCCGCCCGGGCCGCGGCCTCGATGCCGCGCTGGAGCGACGCAGGGTCGTCGGGGCCGGTGCGCACGGCGCCGGCCGGCGGGCCCGCGGCACACGCCAGGGGAATCAGCCGCCCCGCGCCCAGGAGCGCGAGAGCCAACAGCGAATGCCACTGCCCGTCGGCCATGGGTCTGCTCCTCGAGCTTGGTCATACCGCACAAGGTCGGCGAAGTCAAACGCCTCGCGAGCCGACATGCCTGCGACGCGTGGTCGGATGCCCGTCGCGAAATGGGCATGCCCGGAGCCGGGCCCCTGCCCTGTCTCCAGGGCTTCGGCGGCTTCTTCATCGGCTTCGCCGGGCCGTGGCATCGGGCCGTTGACTGCCCTGCGCCGGGCAGCTATACTCTGAGCAGAGGAGCGTGAATCCCGATTGGGATTGCTGGGGGTTGAGCATGGGCGCGACGAAGCTCGAAGCCGAGGTGGCGAACCCCTTGAACCCGGGCCGCCAGAAGATCATGCCCCTCCCCATGCTCATCGCCGACATGCGCAGGCTCTTCATCAACTGACCCTCCGTTTCCAGGGGCGAACCGTGTCTGAGAGTCCAGGGGACCGGCGCATACTCAGGGAGTTAGCGAAGCGGGTCGCCGACGTGGCCGCCCTGCCCCTCATGGCCGAGCGGCGGGCCATGTGGAAGCGGCACAACGCGCTCCAGCGCGTCCGCCCGATGATCCTGGTCTTCCCCGAAGGCTCCTGGGGCGAGCTCCTGCCCCAGTCCGCACTGAACTGCGCGGACGAGCGGGCGCGCCGCATCGAGTGGAACCTCCGCAGCCGCCTCTACTACCACGAGCACCTGCACGACGACACGGTGATCGAGCGCGAATGGGTCGTGGGCAAGGCCATCAAACACACGGGCTGGGGCCTCGAGCCGAAGAATATCCCCTCCACCGAGGCGCGCGGGGCATGGAAGTTCGACCCCGTGCTCAACTCGCCCGACGACCTCAAGAAGCTCACGTTCCCCCAGGTCGGCCACGACGAGAAGGCCACAGCGGCGGCCCTTGCCGAGGCCCAAGACCTCTTCGGCGACATCCTCGAGGTGAAGCTCAAGGGCATCTCGCACATCTCGTTCCACCCCATGGCCCTCTACACCCGCCTGCGCGGCCTGAACGAGGCGATGATGGACATGGCGACCGAGCCGCAGCTCGTGCACGACGCCATGGCCTTCTTCGAGGAGGGCTATCGCCGCACCGTGCAGCAATACGAGTGGCTGAACCTCCTGAGCCTGAACAACGACTCCACCTACCACTCGTCGGGCGGCAACGGCTACACGGACGAGTTGCCCGCGCCCGGCTTCGACCCCGCCCGTGTGCGACCGTGCGACATGTGGGCATCGGCCGAGGCGCAGGAGCTCGCCCTCGTCAGCCCCGAGATGCACGAGGAGTTCGCCCTTCAGTACGAGCGGCGGCTGCTCACGCCCTTCGGACTCAACGGCTACGGCTGCTGCGAGGACCTGACGCGGAAGCTGGACTACGTGCTCGCCATTCCCCGCATCCGTCGCATCTCGATCAGCCCGTTCGCCGACGTGGACCGCTGTGCCGAGCGGCTCGGGGCGAAGGCCATCTTCTCGTGGAAGCCGCACCCCTCGCACCTCGTGGGCGGGTTCGACGAGGGGCGCCTCCGTTCCTACATTCGCCACGCCTGCGAGGCCACGCGCGGCTGCGTGGTGGAGATGATCCTCAAGGACACCCACACCTGCGAGAACCACCCCGAGCGCTTCACGCGCTGGACCGAGATCGCGCGCGAGGTGGCGGAGGAGTCCCGAACATGAGGCGTAGCCCCGGGGGATGCTCCGTGGGTCACTGCTGACTGCTCGCGTCGGACAGATTTGACGCCTGGTATGCAGCATGTATAATGAGGCCGGGTGACTTTCGCGGGTGCCGCGAGGAACTGCCCAAGCGCTTGGTGCGGAATGCTGCCAAGATCGATCAGCGTCATCGACGACACGTCCGCTGTGGCAGGGCTTGGCTTGTCGTTCCGAAGGGGCCGTCCTGGACCCGAGGACGAACTCGTCAACTGGTTCCTGCAGGAGCGACCTTTCACGATTCGACGCGGATACAAGGTCAGTGTGCTCTGCCAGCCGCAGCTTGAGACAGGGTTTCCCGATATCGTCCTCGTTGTCTGGCATCCTCCGACTGCGGAGAGATGGGACTCCCGGCGAGCGGTCCTGACACGGTACGACATCCGGCTTCTTCACTACCTGCATTATGCCGGCCCTGCAACTACCCAGGAGTTGCGTACGATATTTGGGTCCAAGCTGCACGCAGGCCTTGACCGCCTCACGTCCGCGAGAACGATCCAAAAGCGTCGCGAGACCTGGGTAGCAAGGTCGCTATCGGCTTCGTTCGCGGTTCGGCGCATAATAGCTATTGAAGCGAAGATCAGCAATTGGAGCGTCGCGCTCGATCAGGCATTGCTCAACACGTGGTTTGCCTCCGATTCGTACGTTCTTCTTCCCCGTATTCCAAGAGGGGCAAGTCTGCTCGATGAGGCCGCGGGCCTAGGGATTCGAGTACTGACCAAGGCGGAACCCGATCCGATGGCCAAGCTTAGCGCTAGGGCGGACCTCCCTCGTTCCTACGCGTCGTGGCTTTTCAACGAGTGGGTGTGGCGCGAGCACACAGGCACGAGGGCCTTGCGATGAGCGGCACCGGTGCGATTGATGTCGCATGGATCAGGCAGCAGTTCCCGGCGCTTTCAGACGTGCGCCTTCTCGGTCAGGGGGGCCAGAAACTCGTGTTCAGTGGAACCCATTCCGTGTATGGTGAAACCGTCCTCAAGTTGATCAGTCCGAGGCAGGATGCCGAGGTCACTGTCCGCGAGATCCTGGCTGTTACACGGGTTGGTTCCCCCCGTGTACCACAGATCCTTGAGCATGGCAAGCTGGCCACCCCGATTGGCGGGTATGTCTGGCTGATCGAGCGTAGAATCGGCGGGCACACCGTGCGGGACATGCTCAGGTTGGGGCCGCTCATTCCGCGCCGCGTGCTACGCCTGGGCCTTCATGTTCTGGAAGCGCTGGTTGCTGCCGAACGGGTGAACATCGTGCACCGAGATGTCAAACCCGACAATATCATCTGCGATCCCGCAGGCGACTACTGGCTGATTGATTTCGGGATCGCGCGTCACCTTGACCTTCAGTCCTTGACGGCAACGGCTGCGCCCTTCGGCAAGGTGACATGGGGCTACTCGCCCCCCGAACAGTGCAGGAACATGAAGCCAGACATCGACTCGCGAGCCGACCTCTTTGCACTGGGCGTCACACTGTTCGAGTGTGCCACAGGGTCGAACCCGTTCAGGACAGGAGCAGCCGACCTCTTGGAGGTACTTCGACGCGTCGAGACGATGCCACTCCCACGCTTGGCGCTGGGCTTGCGCGCCGCGGGCAGTTTCGCCGATCTCGTTCTCACGCTCACGCAGAAGCGTCGAGACCACAGACCTGGGTCCGCTGCTGAGGCGCTGGAATGGTTGACCGAGATCCACAACGCGGAGCTCCAGGAGTGACATGGACCTGCACCTCCACATCGGCATGCGCACACGACGGTGGCGCTTTGGAAGCCGTTGTGCACTTGGAGGCCGCATGATGGAAGCCTATCTCCAGTTCGGCTACGGAATGATGGAGCACTGCCGCCAACTTTTGGCCGCGTGGGGTGGTGGCACTGTAATTCTGAGCCCGCGGGATCTCACTGATCAGCAGATGGTCCGCCTATCCGCCGAGATCAATGGCTCGGGTGACGGCCGGGTCCTTCTTGACCCGCAATTCTATCTGCCCTACGCGGACCACGAGCGGCTCTGCTCCCATGACTTCTGGCCAAAGGACTATGATACTGGGACCTTCTGGCAAGGGCATGGTGCCACTGAACTGCTCAGCAGGCTCACCCGGCTCAACAACCGCCTTGGAACCGCTTCCTTCATACTGCCCGGCACTCTCGCCACTGCGATTAGTGACGACTGGCTGATGACCCATAGGAGCCTTCTTGAGGAAGCGGGTTCCCTTGACGACGGGCTCGAGCTGATCGCGACTGTTGCGTTGTCAGCAGATGCGGCGAGGGACCAGAGTCAGGTTGCGAAGCTCCTGGAGAACGCTGTACAGTGGCCGGTCAAGGGGTACTACCTGGTGTGCGAGCACCCTAACGGCGAGTACCTTGTTCAGGACCCGAACTGGGTCGCGAACTTGCTTGACCTGGCTGTCGGGCTCAGGCTAGCGGGGGCCAAGGTGATACTGGGCTACTGCAACCAGCAGATGCTCGTTGCGGCAGTTGCAAAGGGTTGTGCAATCTGCTCTGGCACGTGGATGAACGTCCGCTCCTTCCCTCCCGATAAGTTCCGCACTTCATACGAGGAGGAGATACGCCAGAGGGCTACCTGGTACTACTGCCCTCAGGCATTGTCGGAGTACAAACTGCCCTTCCTCGATATCGCGCACCGGCAGGGCGTGCTTGACCGCATGGCTCCGCCCCCCGAGTTGGACGGCGGCTACGCGTCGGTCCTGTTTGGGGGAGCGCAACCATCATCCGTTGGGTTCTCGGAACAGAGCGCTTTCCGCCACTACCTTCACGCTCTGCGAGGACAGGCCATGTCTCTGCGTACAGACTCGTACGATGGTGCCATGTCAGCCCTTGAGGACATGCTGAGTCAAGCGGAGCGCCTCCTTTCCGCGCTTCGGGCAACAGGTGTACGTGGGCAGCATAGGGACTTCGCGGAGACCATCGACGTCAACCGCGCTGCGCTGGCTGTGCTCGATAGTACACGTGGCGCGATGCTTCGGCGGCGCTGGGGTTCCCTGTGAGTGGCTCCTCACCCGGTTGATCACCCGCCGTTCCGGTCACCGGCTGGGGCGGTTAAGGGGCATAGACCATTCCTCGTGGAAGCCGCACCCCTCGCACCTCGTGGGCGGGTTCGACGAGGGGCGCCTCCGTTCCTACATTCGCCACGCCTGCGAGGCCACGCGCGGCTGCGTGGTGGAGATGATCCTCAAGGACACCCACACCTGCGAGAACCACCCCGAGCGCTTCACGCGCTGGACCGAGATCGCGCGCGAGGTGGCGGAGGCGTTCTGACGGGGCCGCGCTCGCGGCTCACTTGGCGGCAGCCGGCGGCTTGAGGGCGTTGAGGAGGATGCGGGCGCCCTGCTCGGGCGGACCCTCCTTGGGGGAGTCCGTCAGGCGGATGGCCGTGAGTTGCTGCGCGAGGTCGCCTTTGGGGTCGAGGCGCTCCAGGGCGGCGCGCCAGGCGGCGATCATGTCGGGGCGCAGCGAGTTCTCCCAGAGCACGTACTCGGTGAGCTCCTCGCCGCGGAGCACCACGCCGCCCAGGTGCTGCGTCTGCCAGGCCTCGTCGGGCGCGGCCCAGAAGGCGAAGTAGAGGCTGGCCACGGGCCGATCGTCGAGCAGGTCGCGCCAGGTGATGCGGTTCTCCTTCTCGTCGCGGCGCCCGCTGGTGTAGCGGACCTCTGCGTTGGCCGGCAGGATGAGGGTGTAGCGCAGCTCGGTCTCGGTATCGAAGAACCGCAGATGGAAGAGGCCGTCGGTGAGCGGGCTCAGGGCGACCTCGAACTGTTTCTCGGTCAGTTTCATCTCCTGGAGTGCGGCGGCATAGGTTTCCTTGGCGACCTCGGGCTGGGCGAGGGCCGCGAGCTTCTTGCACAGCGGCGCGTCGAGCGGGCGGCCCATCCTGCTGGCCACCAGCGCCGCGGCCACGCCGATGGCGCCCTCGCGCGTCAGAAGGCGCGGAATATCCGCCGCCTCGAGGTACCGGTGCTCCTCGGCAAACTGCACGAGGAACGCCGCGGCGCCCACGAGGGTCTTCTCGGCGTCCTGGCCGATGAACTGCGCCGCCGCGCCCAGGTCGGCGTGCGCGATGAAGAAGAGGGCCTCCTTGAAGTCCTTGCGGAACGGGCCCTCGAGGAACTCGATCAGCTTGTCGAGGCCCGCCTCGTCCTTGAGCTGCTGGCGGGCGATGGTGACGGCGAGACGGACCAGCAGGTCGGCGGCCTCCGCCGCCTCGCGGAAGCGGGTGAAGTGGTCGGTGCGTCCCGGCCGCCGCTCCCGATAGTAGCCCACGTGCCCGAGGGGCGAGGTCCAGACCGTGTACGCGCCGCGGTTGCTGTGGGCGCCGCGCTGGAGATCGGGCGGCACCACCCGGAAGTCGCCCTGGAAGGCGACCGACGGGTCGTTCGTCTCCACCCGCTTGGGGTACTGGGCCTTCGCCTGCTCCACGAGCGCCGCGGGCGGGGCCAGCACCTGGCCCTTCTTCTCGGTGTCGGTGTGCCACGTGTGGTAGGTGCGCGAGAACGAGCCGTCGGCGCGCGGCTGCACCGTGACCTCCACGTAGTCGCGCTCGCAGCCGCCGCACGCCAGGAACGCCAGCGCGCAGGCGACGCGGAGCGCCAGCCGGCGGCCCCCCCGCACCGCCGGCGTCCCCCCGGGATGCCGCTCCACCATGTCTTCGCCCTCCGTAGCTCAGACGCGCTCGAGCCAGCCGTAGCGGTCCTCGGCCTTGCCGGTGACGAGGTCCAGGAAGGCCCTGCGGATGGCCAGGGTGATGGGGCCGGGCTTGCCGTCGCCCACGGGGATGCGGTCCACGCTGCGCACCGGCGTGACCTCGGCGGCGGAGCCGGTGAGGAACACCTCGTCCGCAATGTACAGCCCCTCGCGGGGAACGATCTGCTTGCGGACCTCGTGGCCCAGCTCCTTGGCCAGCACGATCACCGAGTGGCGCGTGATGCCGGGCAGGATCGAGGCGCCCGAGGGCGGGGTCACCAGCCCGCCGTCCTTGACGACGAAGATGTTCTCGCCGCTGCCCTCGGCCACGTAGCCATTGATGTCCAGGGCGATCGCCTCGGCATAGCCGTTGATCACCGCCTCCATCTTCATGAGCTGCGAGTTCATGTAGTTGGCGCCCGCCTTGGCCAGCGACGGCTCGGTGTTGGGCGCCAGGCGGGTCCACGACGACACGCACACGTCAATGCCCGCGTTGGCGGCCTCGTCGCCGAGGTAGGCGCCCCACTCCCACGTGGCGATGGCCACCTGCACGGGGTTGTTGAGGGGGTACACGCCCATCGGACCATAGCCGCGGAAGACGCACGGCCGCACGTAACAGGCCTTCTGCCCGTTGCGGTGAATCAGCTCCTTCGTCGCCTCGGCCAGCTCCTCGACCGTGTAGGGCACGGCCATGCGGTAGACCTTGGCCGACTGCATCAGGCGGTGGAGGTGGTCGCGCAGGCGGAAGCAGGCGGGCCCCGTGGGCGTGCTGTAGCAGCGCAGCCCCTCGAAGACGCTCGAACCGTAGTGGACGACGTGCGAAAGCACGTGAATCTTCGCATCGTCCCAGTTCACGAACTCGCCGTCCATCCAGATCTTCTGCGCCTTGGCCACGCCGCTCACGGGCTCGGCGGCCTTCGTCCGTCCAGCCATGGCTCCGACCTTTCCTCGCGACAGAGAGGGTCCTTGCTCTTCTTGGAGAGTCTACCCAACGCCGTTCGGTTTGTCAAAGGGTAGCGGCCCCCTGCGGGTGCTGCCTGGCGCCCCGCGTCGAGATGGCCACGGCTGGCGGCGGCAGGGTGCAGGCGTTTTCCGCCTTCTTGACGGAATCTTGATGCGCAAGGGGCGCGATTGGGTGCGGCCTTAATGCGCCGTGTGGTAGGGTGATGATGAGGGAAGTGTGCCCATCCTGGGCAGGAAGCGTGCCATGGCAAGTGGAGTGGCCGCACGCCGCAATGGGCTGGCGGAACCGGTCCATCCAAGGGCCGTTGCGGGAACCGTGAAGGCGGCGTTCCGTGTGGCGCCGCTGCGCCTGTTGGTCGCAGGCTACGCGGCGTTCACCCTGCTCATCGCCGGGTTGCTGTGCCTTCCCATCGCGTCGGCAAGCGAACGGCCGATGCCGTTCGTGGATGCGCTGTTTATGGCCATGTCGGGCGTCAGCACCAGCGGATTGTGCACGGTAGACGTGGGCACAGGTCTCTCGGGCTTCGGCCAAGCCGTGCTGCTGCTGGACTTCCAGGTGGGCGGCCTGGGCTACATGACCTTTTTCGTCGTCTTCGCGCGCCTGCTCTCGGGCGGACTGGGGATGAACCACAGGCTCGTCGCACGGGAGTCCATGGCCGGCCCCACGCTGGCGGACGTCACGCGCTTCTTCGCCTGGGTGGCGCTTGTGACCCTGTGCTTCGAGGCCGTCGGCGCCGCCGTCCTCACCGCCTGCTGGATGACCGAGTTCTCGTTCTGGAAGGCACTCTACTTTGGCGCCTTCCACTCGATCTCGGCCTTCTGCACGGCGGGGTTCGGCCTGCTCTCCGACAGCCTCGTGTCGCGGCAGGGAGACTGGGTGGTGGCCGCCACCGTCACGGGGCTCTCCCTGGCCGGCGGAATCGGGTTCCTGGTGATGGCGGACCTCTGTGGCCGGTTCCGCCGGCGCCGGATGGGCGAGGGGCCGCGGCGGCTCTCCGTGCACACGAAGCTCGCGCTCACCGTCACCGCCGTCGTGATGCTGGCGGGCACAGGGCTGATCTATGCGGCGGAACGGTGGCCGGCGGGCTGGACCGCGGCCGACCGCTGGCGGGCCTCGGCCTTCCAGGCCATCTCGGCCTCGACCACCGACGGCTTCAACACCATTGACATTGGGACGATGAGCGCGCCCAGCCTCGTCTTCATCATGTTCCTCATGTTCGTCGGCGCCTCCCCTGGCAGCACCGGCGGCGGCATCAAGACCACCACGCTCGGCGTCCTTGCCCTCTCGCTGTGGGGCCACTTCCGCCAGCGCGACCCCAACTTCTGCCGCCGCCGCGTATCGGACGAGACCATCGCCAAGGCGAACACGATCTTCCTGTCGTTCCTGCTCCTCCTGCTGCTCGACACGGTGGCGCTGGCCGCGACCGAGAGGGAGTCGTTCCTGCGGGTCCTCTTCGAAGCCGTCTCCGCCCTGGGCAACACGGGGATGTCCATGGGCATCACGGCGGGCCTCAGCGACGTGGGCAAGCTGCTGCTCACGCTCACGATGTTCGTCGGGCGCGTGGGGCCGCTGGCGCTCGGCCTCTCGCTGGTGGCGCCGCACGAGCCGGCACGGTACCGGTACGCCGCGGCCGAGGTGTTCGTGGGCTGAGCGCCGCACGGCTCGCCTCTTGCGCCACGCCGGAGCTTGCGGTAGACTGCGCGACATGGACGACTCCGCGACAGGCACCGCGCAGGCCGAGGTGAGCGCCGTCGCCGCGCCGGCGTCGAGTGCCTCGTGGGCCTCGTACGGTTGGGCTGCCGTCCTCATGGCTGCCTGCACCCTCGTGGCCGGTGTGTTCCGCCACTCGGGCCTGGCCGAGGCGAACATCGTCATGGCCTTCCTCGTCGGCGTGCTCGTGGTCGCCGCCTGGCACGGGCGGGGGCCGAGCATTTTCGCATCGTTCGCCGGCGTGCTGCTTTTCGACGTGCTGTTTGTGCCCCCTTTCGGCTCGCTGGGGGTGTCGGACCTCCAGTATCTGATCATGTTCGCCGTGATGCTGGGCGTGGCGTTGCTGACGAGCGCGCTCACCGAGCGCATCCGGCGCCAGGCCGCCGCTCAGCTTGCCATGGCTGCCGAGCGCGACCGCTTGCGTGAGGCGGCGCACGCCACACGCCTTCAGGCCGAGGCTGAGCGGCTGCGCAACGCGCTCCTCAGCTCGATGTCCCACGACCTCCGCACCCCCCTGGCCACTATCGCCGGCGCGAGCAGCAGCCTGCTCGAGCTGGGCAGCGTGCAGGACGAGGAGACCCGTCGCACGCTGCTGCGCACCATCTCAGACGAGGCGAGCCGCCTCAACCACTTCGTCGAGAACCTCCTCCAGATGACGCGGCTCCAGGCCGGCGGCCTCGTCGTCCACAAGGAATGGCAGCCGGTCGAGGAGGTCATCGGGTCGGCCCTGGGCCGCATGGAGGCGGCTTTGGCCGGGCGCCCCGTGCACACGCACGTGCCCGAGGGCCTGCCGATGGCGCCATTCGATGGCGTGCTCGTCGAGCAGGCGCTGGTGAACCTGCTGGACAACGCGGCGAAATACACGCCGGCCGGCACGCCGGTCGAGCTGTCGGCGGCCGTGGACGGCGGGCAGATGCTCCTCGAGGTGGCCGATCACGGCCCGGGCATCCCCGACGAGGAGAAGGGGCGGGTCTTCGAGAAGTTCCATCGCCTGCGCCGGCCCGGCGCGACGCCCCAGGCGGGAACTGGCCTGGGCCTGGCCATCTGCCAAGCCATCGCGACGGCCCACGGCGGCCGCATCTGGGCCGAGGACCGGCCCGGCGGCGGCGCACGCTTCCGCCTCGCGCTGCCCATCGAGGGGAGCCCTCCCCAGTTCCCCGCAGACGAGGAAGGGGCCTGAAGTGTCCGGCGCCAAGCCGCGCGTGCTGATCATCGAGGACGAGAAGCCCATCCGTGGCTTCCTGAGCGCCTCGCTCGCCGGCGAGGGCCACCAGGTGGTCGAGGCCGAAACGGGCCGCGAGGGCCTCGCCCAGGCCAGGATGTGGGTGCCCGAGATCGTCATCCTCGACCTGGGCCTGCCCGACCTGGACGGGCTCGAGGTGATCCGCGAGCTGCGCGAGTGGTCGCAGGCGCCCATCGTGATCCTCTCGGCGCGCGAGCAGGAGCGCGACAAGGTGGCCGCCCTCGATGCGGGGGCCGACGACTACCTGACCAAGCCCTTCGGCATCCGCGAGCTGCTGGCGCGCGTGCGGGTCGCACTCCGCCATGCCGCCCGCGGCGGCGCCGCCGACGCCACGCCCGTCACGATTGGCGACTTCACCCTCGACACCGGAGCGCGCCGCGCGTTCGCGGGCGACCATGAGCTTCACCTCACGCCCATCGAGTACAAGCTCCTCACCACCCTCGTCCGACACGCCGGCAAGGTCCTCACCCACAGGTTCCTGCTCAAGGAGGTCTGGGGCCCCCTGCGGACGGACGACGTGCATTGCCTGCGGGTGTTCATGGCCGGCCTGCGCCAGAAGATCGAGGTGGACCCCTCCCATCCCCGGTACCTGCTCACCGAGCAGGGCGTCGGGTATCGCTTCGCCGACGAGTGACTGTTCCGCCGCGGCTCGCCCTCGGCCCTTGACCCGCGGCAAGCCGGCGCGCTAACCTGGAGGGAGGTGCCACTCTTCCAAAGGAGCAACCATGCCGCATCGGACCGTTGGCGGGTGGCTCGCCGCCCTGCTCGCCGCCGCCGGCTGCACCACGCTGCCCAGCCTGCCCCTGCTCACGCCGCCCAGAGGCGCCGGCCTCGACGTCGCGCGCGACGGCACGCTGCGGAAGGACGGCAAGCCCTTTCGCGGCATCGGGGTGAACTACTTCGATCTCTTCTACCGCTCGCTGCGCGACCCTTCGGCTTCGCTCAGGGCAGGCCCGGCCGACGCGGGCTGCCACGAGGGCCTGGCCGAACTGGCGCGCCGCGGCATCCCCTTCGCACGCTTCATGGCCTGCGGCTTCTGGCCGAACGACTGGAAGCTCTACTTCGAGGACAAGCCGGCCTACTTCGCCCTGCTCGACAATATGGTGAAGGCCGCCGAAGAGCACGGCATCGGCCTCATCCCCAGCCTCTTCTGGGCCAGCGCCACGGTGCCCGACCTCGTGGGCGAACCGCGCGATGCGTGGGGCAACCCCGACAGCAAGACCCACGCCTTCATGCGAGCCTACACCCGCGAAATTGTCACCCGCTACCGCCACTCCCCCGCCATCTGGGGCTGGGAGTTCGGCAACGAGTACAACCTCGACGCCGACCTGCCCAACGCCGCGCAGCACCGCCCCGCCGTGGTGCCCAAGCTCGGCACGCCCGCCGCACGCAGCGCCCGCGACGACCTGACGCACGACGCCCTGGCCACCGCCCTGGCCGCCTTCGCCGACGAGGTGCGCAAGCACGACCCCCGCCGCATCATCACCAGCGGCCACAGCGCCCCCCGCCCCTCGGCCTGGCACCAGCGGAAGGAGAAGAGCTGGTCGCAGGACGACGAGAGCCAGTTCGCCGAACGCCTGCTGCTCGACCACCCCGACCCCGTCAACGTGCTGAGCATTCACGTGTACGAGACCTCGGGCAAGCGCTTCGGCCGCGAGGTGTCCGCCGCGGAGTTCCTGGCGCTTGCCATGCAAGTGGCCGCGCAGGCGAAAAAGCCGCTCTTCGTCGGCGAGTTCGGCGCGAGCGACCAGGCGCCCGACGGCGAGAAGGGCGCGAAGGAGCGTCTCGCCGCGCTCCTCGCCGCCATCGAGAAGGCCGAAGTGCCCCTCGCGGCCCTGTGGGTCTACGACTTCCGGGGCCAGGACAAGGACTGGAATGTGACGGCCACGAACGCCCGCGCCTGGCAGCTCGACGCCATCGCCGAGGCCAACCAGCGCATCAAGGCCCGGCTGCTGGCGAGACCGGCGGAGGCAGGGAAGGAGTAGGACGCATAGGACCGATGGGACAGGCAGGCCCCAGCTTTCGGTGAACCCTATCTGTCCTCTCGGTCCCATCCGTCCTATGAGGCTCAAGGAGACCTACATGACCAGCTTCGACCGCTACCTGGCCGTCGTGCGGGGCGAGGCGGCCGACATCCTGCCCCGAGTGCCCATCCTGATGCAGTTCGCCGCCGAGCACATCGGGTCCAATTACGGGGCGTTCGCCTCGGACTACCGCGTGCTGGTCGAGGCCAATCTGCGGTGCGCCGAGGAGTTCGGCTTCGACCAGGTGAGCACCATTTCCGACCCCTACCGCGAGACGCAGGGCTTCGGGGCCGAGATCCGCTACGTCCGCGACGGCGTGCCGCGCTGCGTCAAGCCGCCGCTCGAGGACGCCAAGGACCTCCGCCTCCTCAAGAAGCCCAACCCGCGTCGCTCGACGCGCATGCTCGACCGCGTGCGAGCCGTCGAGGCTTATCACAGGGCCGTGCCCCGCAAGTACTCGGTCCTCGGCTGGGTTGAGGGGCCGGCCGCCGAGGCGGCCGACCTGCGGGGCGTGACGAACTTCCTGATGGACCTCGTGCTCGACGCCCCCTTCGCCCGCGAGCTGATGGAGCGCTGCGTCGAGGTCGGCATCGCTTTCGCCAAGGCCCAGATTGACGCCGGGGCCGACACCATCGGCGTGGGCGACGCCATCGCGAGCCAGGTGTCGCCCGACCTCTACGCGGAGATGATCTTCCCCCTCGAACAGCGGCTCTTCGAGGGCATCCAGGCCGGCGGCGGCCTGGTCCGTCTGCACATCTGCGGCGACACCACACACCTCCTGCCCTACTTTGCCAGGCTGCCCGTGGATATCGTGGACCTCGATTGGCAGGTAGACATGGCGAAGGCGCGAGCGATCCTGGGCCGAGGCAAGACGATGGTCGCCAACCTCGACCCCGCGAACGCCGTCAAGCGCGGCACACCCGCCAGCATCCGGAAGGCCCTGCGCGCCGTCTACAAGGCCGCCGGCAACCCGCTCCTGGCCGGCGCCGGCTGCGAAATCCCGCCCGGCACGGCGGATGCGAACCTGAAGGCCCTCTGCGCCCCGATCCGCTACCAGTCGTGACAAGGAGTCGGCCGTGGACGCCGAGAAGATCAGAGTGGGTGTGATTGGTTGCGGCGGCATGGGCGCACACCACGTGCGCACGCTCGCCGACCACCCGGCCTTCGAACTGGTCGCCGGGTGCGACATCCACCTGGAGGCGCTGGCCCATCTGCCCCCCGGCGTCGCCCACTACCAGGACGCCGAGGCCATGTTCGAGCGCCACCGCCTGGACCTCGTGAGCCTCATCCTGCCCAACCACCTGTACGAGCCGATGGTGAAACTGGCCTGCGTCTACGGCGCCGACGTGTTTACCGAGAAGCCCTTCGGCCACAGTCTGGCGAGCTGCCGCGCCATGATCGGCGCGCTCAAGGCCGCGGGCCGCAGGGCGTGGGTGGGCGGCCAGCGAAAATACGCCAGCCACATTCGAACGGCGCGCGACATCCTGTGCAGCATGCACGTCGAGTTCATTCACGGCCTCTTCACCTACTTCTGGGCACCGGCCTTCGCCGACCCCGGCTGGCGCGGCGACCGGGCCAAGAGCGGCGGCGTGGCCGTGATTGACAGCGGCTGGCACGTGCTGGACCTCCTGAGCTGGCTGGTCGGGGACCCCGACACCGCGTTCTGCCAGCTCTCGCACCTGAGGGCGCATCCCGACATGGACGACAAGGCGGCGATCCAGCTCCACTATCGCTGGGGCGCCGTGGCCAGCCTGGTGATCAGCTACACCCTGCCCAAGAGCCAGCTCGAGCTCACCTTCGCATCAGGCGGCGAAAGCCTGCACCTGAATTACGACGGCCTGGCGCTCTTCGACGGCCCCAAGGAGGCGCTCCGCGTGCCTGCCGAGAAGGACGAGCCGCTCTTCCGCCTGATGTACGATGAACTCGTCAAGGCGCGTGGCGGCGACCGTTCAGCGCTGGTCACCGACATGTACCGGGCCGAGCGCATCATGGCCGTGGTGGACGCCTGCTACGACTCGGCCCGAACGCTCCGCAAGCGGCGCGTGGCACCCGTCAGGCACCCGCGCAGCGGCGCCTGAACGCCCCGGAGGCTTCGCCCATGGGTTCCGGCGACCTGTGGCTCTGGACGGCTGGCGGCGTGCTGTCGTACCTGCTGGGGGCCATCCCCTTCGGGCTCATCGCCGGACTCGCCCTGAAGGGGGTGGACATTCGCCAGGCCGGCAGCCGCAACATCGGCGCCACGAACGCGCTGCGGGTGCTCGGCCGCCCCATCGGCCTTGCGGTGCACGCGCTCGACATTGCCAAGGGCTTCGCGCCACCGTTCCTGCTCGCACCGCTCTTCGCCGGCGGCAGCGGCCAGGCGGCGCCGGCCCTGGGCATCGCCTACGGCTCGGCCGCCATCGTGGGCCACGTGTTCCCTGTCTACCTCCGGTTCCGCGGCGGCAAGGGCATGGCCACCAGCCTCGGGGCCTTCCTGGGCGTGGCCTGGCTGCCCACCCTCATCGGCGGGGCCGTGTGGCTCATCGTGCGGGCGGCCACGCGGTACGTCTCGGTCGCCTCGATGACGGCCGTGGTGGTGGTGCCGCTGGCCATGGCCCTCGTGCCCGACCCGACCCACGGGGGCGCACGCACCTGGTGCCGGGCAGAGCTGATCGTGTTCGGCGCCCTGGTCGCCGCGCTGGTGATCGCGCGCCACAAGAGCAACATCACCCGCCTGCTCCGGGGCACCGAGAACAAGATCGGGCAGAGGGCCGCCGCCCCGCCAGACGCGCGGCCAGGCTCGTGAGCCTGCCCAAGTCTCTCGCCGGCAAGGAGTTGCGGCCAGGATGAATAGGGCGGGGGCGGAGTGCGTCTAGGTTCATGGCCGAGAGCCGCGGCGCGCGCATTGTTTGCGGTGCGACGCGGCGGCGCGGTATAATACGCGCCGTCGCCTGATGCACCACGGCACGGCGTCATGGAGGCCATCGAGGATGAGAAGGGCACTTGCGGTGACCCTGGGCCTCGCCCTATCGGGGCTCGGCTGCCTGCCCCGCGGCGAGGTGCCCCCCGAGGTGGGCTCGCTCCGCAGCCAGCTCCGCCGAAAGTCCATCACCATCCCCGCCTGGACCCAGGAGGTGGTTGAGGAACTGGCCACCCGGGCCAACGACTATGCGGGCAAGACTCTCGTTGTCGAGAGCGCCACCCTGGCCGCTCGGGGCGAGGCGCGCCTGGGCAGCGACCCGTGCACCTTCCCACTGTCGGGTGGCGGCACGGTTGTCGTTCCCGCCGCGGGCGTGCCGCCCTGGCTCCGGTCGCGAACGGGCGCTCCTCTGAAGTTCCGCGCCACCCTGCATCCGCCGCGCCGTGGCGTCGAGGGCCCGGACGCAGGCGACCCCGTGCTCCACGCGCAGGCCATTGACCTCGCGCATCCCCTCGAGCTGGCCTTCGTGCAGATCGAGACCACGCCCGAGGGCACCTGGCTCGTCGCCCACATCGGAAACTACCGCGGCGAGGGGGCGCGGGCCACGCTGGACCTGCGCTTCGGCGAACTCCGCGAGAGCCGCAGGCTGCCCGCGGTGGCGCCCGGCCAGACCACGGCCGTGCGGCTGAGGCTCTTCGGCCCCGCGGCACCACCGTGGGAGAGCCTGCCCCCCAGCCTCCGTGCACTGCGCCTCGTCGGCGACGACGGCTCGGCCACCCAGGTGGACCTGGGCCGCTGGCTCGAGGGGCCGCCCGACTCGATGCTCGACTGGGGCTACACCTTCACCCCGCCCGGCACCGCCGTGATGATGCTCTCGAGCGACAAGCCCGAGGCGGAGCTCGAGCGGTTCGCCGCTCTCGAACTGCGCTCGTACCTGGCACAGTTCACCGACGCGAACATCGAGCCTCGCGAGCCCTTGCCCGGCGACGAGGAACCCCTCCCCCCGCAGCCGCTCCTCGTGGTGGGCACGCCGCAGCACAACAAGCTCGCTGCCCAACTGGTCCGGGCCGCAGGCCTCGAGGGCCGTCTCCCCGGCCTGGGCCACGACGGCTACCTGCTCAAGAGCCTCCGCCACGGCGGCCAGCCGGCCCTGCTCGTCACCGCGGCGGCCCCCCGCGGCCTCGTCTACGGCATCTACGCGCTCCTCGAGCGCTACGGAGTCCAGTTTTCGATGTTCGGCGCGCGCCTGCCCGCGCGTGGGCCGTTCCGCGTGCTGGACCTGGACGAGGCCCGCACCCCGCTCTTCGCCCGCCGGGCGCTTGTGGCCGAGGGGCCCACGCCCGACTGGGCGGCTCGCTGGTCCCAGTGGCAATGGCTGGCCATGGTGGACCTGGCCGCGAAGAACTGCTTCAACCAGGCGGTCATTCCGCTCGATGGCCTCGAGGCCACGTTCACCTACGAGGCCAAGCGCTCGCGCGATGCCCTCTTCCCCTTCGACATCCAGCCGCCCTACACCTGCGTCGCCGAGGCCTACCTCGCCCATCAGCGCGGCCTGGCCATCCTGGTGGACTACGCCCGCCGCCGAGGGATAGACGTGGTCTTCGCCCGGCGCGATGGCCAAGGCAAGCTCCGCACCGCGCCCCCGCCCGCCTGCGTGGCGGCCGCCGCGCCCGCCGAAGCAGCCGGGCAGGCCCTCGACGTGCTCGATGACCCCGGCGATTTCCTGGGCCTGGCGCGCGTGGAGGAGGCAGCGGCCTCAGCGGCCCGGCTCGTCGCGGCCAAGGCCACCGCCATCGCCGTGCCTTACCGCTCCGGCGCCGCCGCGCGGGCCTCGTTCCTCGCGCGCTTCTCCTGGGACCCGACCCTCACGCCGGAGGCCCACTTCCGCCGCTGGGCCGAAGGCCTGTGCGAGGGCCAGGCGGCCGTCACCCTCGCCAAGGCGGCTCTCGACGGCGACCGGCTGGACGCCGACCTCCTCGCCGCCACCCCCCGGCCCTTCGGCCAGGGCGCGGGGCTGGTCTTGCCCGTGGAGCCGGGCGACCCGGCGAGCGACTGGGCGGCGCTCCGCGCGCGAGCCACCAGCGCGGCCGTGGCTGCGCAGATTCAGGAGATCCGCGCCCAGAGCCAGAAGCTGCGCGACCTTCAGACCCGCATGGAGCCGATCCACGCGGCCTTCCGCGAGGCCCTCGAGGCTGCCGCGCCGCCCTGGGAGGGCCCCCTCTTCGAGGCTGCGCCGGCCGCGCGCCGGGCCGAGCGCATCGCCGAGAGCATCTACCGCTTCCGCGCCCTGCTCGGCGCCCTCGCCTCCGTGCAGGAGGGCGCCCTCGCCTACTACGCCGGCGTCACGAACCCCCCCGAGGCCCTGCCCCAGCTCGCCGTGGCCTGCACCAAGCTGCGCAAGGCCCGCCGCATCCTGCTCTGGGTGCTCAGCCGCACCGCCGAGAGCGACATGGCCCCCACCCTGGCCGACCTGGCCCAACGGCTCGACGAGCAGGCCGCGCGCCTGGCCGAGTGGCTCGGCCCGGCCGCCGACGCCGAGCCCGTCGCCCGCCTGACGCTTGCCGGCTCCGATGCCGTGGTCCACCTCTTCCGCTCGCGCACCGAAGACATCCTGGCCGCCTACAAGCTCACCGGCGACGAGGCCGTGCACCTGCGGCTCAACACCGCCGAGGCCCGCCTCTACCGCCGCGGACAGGAGCCGCGCACCCTGCGCGCCGAGGGCGGCCTGTTCCTCGTCCCGCTGGGGCCCGTGCCCACGTACCTGGTCGCGCGCCGGGCCGCCTGGCCCGGGGCGCCCGCCCCCTAGCCGCCCCCGAGGCCCTATGCCCGACCCCGACCTCTGCCGACGCTGCGGCCGATGCTGCTACGCCAAGCTCATCCTCAACGGGGAGATCGTCTACACCCCGTTCCCCTGCCCGTACCTGGACGAGGCGACGCGCCTGTGCACGGTCTACGAGCGCCGCCACGCCGTGAACCCTGACTGCCTGCCCGTGGAGATGGGGATTCGCCTGGGCGTGTTCCCCCCCGACTGCCCCTACGTGAGCAGCCTGCCCGACTACGTGCCGCCGCGCCTGGGCATGACGCCCGAGGAGATCGAGGCCTACGCCGACGAGATCCGCGAGCTTCAAGACGCCGTTCGCGCCCCGGCGAACTCTCGCCTGCCCCGAGCCGTGCCGACGGGGCGCAAGCGCTCTGCGCCGTAGCAGGGTCGTCGCCCCACGCAGGGCGCTCGCCTATCGCGCCTCGCCCCCGATGAGGCCGCGGAGCACGGCGTTCAGTTCCTCGATGGCGTACGGCTTGCGCACCACGGCCTGGAAGCCGTGTTCGCGGTAGCGGGCGAGCACGGCCTCGTCAGAGTAGCCGCTGCACACAACGGCCTTGACGCCGGGGTCCAACGCGCGCAGGCGCTCCAGGCACTCCTCGCCCCCCATGCCGTCGGGCACCGTGAGGTCGAGAATCACAACGTCGAACGGGCGGCCGGCGTCCCGGGCTTGGGCATAGAGTTCCACGGCCTGGGCCCCGTCGCGTGCGCACTCCACCTCGTAGCCGTGGTCGCGCAGGAGGCGCCGGGCGCCCCGCCGGATGATCTCGTCGTCGTCCATCAGCAGGACCCTCCCTGGGGCCGCGTGTTCGGCGGTCGGCGGTGCGGGGAGCGCGTCGGCGGCGGGAAGGTAGACGAGGAAGAGGGTGCCGGACCCGGGCTCGGACTGGACTTCGATGCAGCCCTTATGCTTCTTCACGATGGCGTAGGAGGCGGCGAGGCCGAGCCCGGTGCCGCCCTCCTTGGTGGAGAAGAACGGCTCGAACATTCGCGGCAGCAGTTCGCGCGGGATGCCGGGCCCGTGGTCGCGCACGGTGACACGCAGGTAGCGCCCCTCGGCCAGGGGGAGCAGGTGGGTCTGGTCCACCACGAAGTTCCGCGCCTCGACGTGCACGGTGCCGCCGCCGGGCATGGCCTGGCGCGCATTGAGGAGGAGGTTCTGGAAGACCTGGCCGATCTGCTGCGCGTCGGCGAGGGCGGGCCACAGGTCGTCGGGGATGTCGAGGTCGCAACGGGTGCCGGAGCCGGGCAGCACGAGGTCGGCCGTCTCGCGCAGGATCGGGCCGAGGACCACGGGCTGGCGCACGGGGGCGCCGCCAGCCGAGAAGGTGAGGAGGCGCTGGGTGAGGCCCTGGGCGCGCAGCGCGGCGCGGGTGGCCTCGGCCAGCGCGCGCGTGAGCGCGCCCTGGCGCGGCGAGCGCTGGCGCGCCACGGCCAGGTGAGTGAGCACGCCGGCGAGCAGGTTGTTGAAGTCGTGCGCGATGCCCCCCGCCAGCAGGCCGATGGAGTCGAGCTTCTGGGCCTTGAGCGCCTCGGCCTCCAGCCGCCGCCGCTCGGTGATGTCGTGGATGACGGTGACCACGCGGACCACGCGCGAGCCTTCGAGGATGGGGATCTTGCGGGTCTCGGTGGTGACCTCCCGGCCGCCGAGGGCGCTGGTCTCTTCGGTGACCAGCGTCTCGGCCGTCTCGAACACGAGGGCGTACTCGTCGCGGACCCGCGGCGGGAGGAAGGGGAACACTTCGAAGAGCGGGGTGCCGGGCCTGGCCTCGATGTGAAGTCCCAGCTCCCGCACCCAACCCTCGAAGCGGCGGTTGATCAGCACCAGCCGCAGGTCGGTATCCACCACGTGCACGGCGTCGGCCAGAGAGTCGAGGGTCGAGCGGTACTGGAGCTCGGCCACGCGCAGCGCCTCTTCGGCCCTCCGTTGCTCGGTGACATCGCGCCAGATGGCCAGCACGAAGCCCCGGCCGCCCAGCGCGACGGGCCGCGCGCTCACCTGCACGTCGCGCACGGCGCCGCCCTTCGTGCGCAGGCGGGTGTCGAAGATGTCGCCGCCTCGCTCGACGATCCGGCCCACGTGGACGGCCACTTCTTCGGGCGACTCGACGGCCTCAATGTCCTGGATCGTGATCTTCGCGAACTCGTCGCGCGAGTAGCCGACGATCTGGAGGGCCTTGTCGTTGAACTCCACCATTTCGCGCGTGCGCGCGTCGTAGAGCACGACTCCGTCGGAAGCCTGCTCGAAGATGGCGCGGAATCGCGCCTCGGAGGCGCGGAGCGCGGCCTCGGCCGTCTTCTGCTCGGTGATGTCGCGCATCGTGGCCACGATGCCGGCGGGCTCGCCGGCGTCGTTGCGCACGAGCGCGTTGTGCATCAGGGAGGGGAATGGCGTGCCATCGCGCCGCGCGTGCCACACCTCTCCCACGGACGAGCCGGTCGCCAGGATCTGTCGGAGGTCGGCCTCCACGGCCCGCATCTGCTCCGGGGTGTGGAAGATGGAGAGATGCCGGCCCATCGCCTCGTCGGGGCGATAGCCGTGCATGGCGGCGAAGGCCTCGTTGATGAAGAGGATGCGGCCCTGGAGGTCCGCCACGGCGATGCCTTCGGAGCTCTGGGCCACGGCCGACGAGAGCAGGCGAAGGCGCTCCTCGCGCGCCTTGCGCTCGGAGATGTCGCGCACCATGGCGAGCACGCACGCGCGGCCGCCGATGGTGGCGCACTTGAGGCTCACCTCCACCCAGAAGGGCACGCCCGACTTGTTCCGCACGCGCCACTCGAAGAGCTGCGGCTCGCCTTCGGCGGCGCGGCGGAAGCGCTCGTAGGCCGCTGCCGGCGTGAAGGGCGGATCGCCCGAGCTGAACGCGCCGGCCCGCCGGCCGCGGAGCTCCTCCAGCGTGTAGCCGTAGAGCTCGCACAGGGTGAGGTTGGCGTCCAGAATCTCGCCCGTGCCGGCGTCGTGCACGAACACCCCGTCCTGCACGGCGTTGAAGATCTCGCGGTAGCTGGCCTCGGAGGCCCGGAGTGCGTCCCCGGCGGTTTCCTGGCTGCGCATCAGGTCGCGGGAGACGCCCAGGACCATGGTGACCTGCCCCTCCGCATCCCGAAGGGGGATCAGCCGTGTGCTGATCCAGGTGGAGCCGGCGGGGTAGATGATGCGATCGTTGCGCGAATAGGGCTCGCCGGTGCAGAAGGCGTGCTGAAGGCTGCGCTGCTGGGCTCGCGCGATGGCGGGCGGGAAGAGCTCGGCCCGCGGCCTGCCGATGAGGGCCTCCGGGGCGCAGCCGAAGAGGGACGCGGCCGCGGGGTTCACGTAGCGCACGCGGTCCTCGCGGTCGATCACGAAGATGATGTCGTCGGAAGCCTCGACGAGCGTCTGATACAGCGCGGCAAGCATGCCCGTGCTGCCCCGGTCCCCGCTGCCGGGGGCCGGCGGCGATGCGCTCTGCCCCGCCGGGCCTCGTGACACGCGCCTGCCTCCTGAGGGATGGACCCGTGGCCTCGTTTCCTGATTATAGCCTGTGTGGCCCCTCAGCGTCAATCGGTGCACAAAAAACTCTTGCCGCTCCCCGCCGAAGTTGGTATCATGCGGTTTCCTTTGGCTGCCATCCACGTCCCCCGATTCCCAAGGAGACAGGCGGAAGCGATGAAGCTGGTACTCGGATTGCCCAAGGGAAGCCTCCAGGACGCCACTTTCGAGCTCATGGGGAAGGCGGGCTTCCACGTGGCGTGCGGCAGCAGGTCCTACTTTCCGTCGGTGGACGACCCGGAACTCAACCTGGTGCTGTTCCGCGCCCAGGAGATGGCGCGCTACGTACAGGATGGCGTGCTGGACGCGGGCCTGACGGGCCGCGACTGGGTGGTGGAGAACGACGCCCGCGTGGTGGAGGTGGGCGAGCTGCGCTACGCCAAGCAGCGCCTGAGCCCCGTGCGCTGGGTGCTCGCCGTGCCCGAGGAC
The DNA here is from genome assembly GCA_035384565.1 of Planctomycetota bacterium. Classification (NCBI taxonomy): domain Bacteria; kingdom Pseudomonadati; phylum Planctomycetota; species Planctomycetota bacterium. The sequence goes on from DAOOIT010000024.1 coordinate 69,692, forward strand.
TCGCCGGTCCAGAGGGCCGAGGACCTCCAGGGCAAGCTCATCGCCACCGAGCTGGTGGGCACCACGCGCAAGTATCTGGCCGCCAAGGGGATCGAGGCGAAGGTCGAGTTCTCATGGGGCGCCACCGAGGCTAAGGCGAACCTGGTGGACGCGATCGTGGAACTCACCGAGACCGGCTCGAGCCTTCGCGCCCACAAGCTGCGCATCGTGGACACGGTGATGGAGTCAGTCACCGTGCTCATCGCCAACCCGAAGGCGTGGGATGACCCCTGGAAGCGCTCGAAGATCGAGAGCATCCACCTCCTCGTGCAGGGCGCCATCGTGGCCCGTGAGAAGGTGTGCCTGAAGCTCAACGCGCCGCAGGAGAGCCTCGACGCCGTGTGCGCCATCCTGCCCGCGCTGCGCAAGCCCACCATTTCGCAGCTCTCGGAGGAGGGCTGGTACGCGCTGGAGACCATCGTGGATGAGAACGTGGTGCGCCACCTGATCCCCGAGCTCAAACGCGCGGGGGCCGAAGGCATCATCGAGCTGCCGCTGAACAAGATCATCCCGTGAACCCTCCGGAGGCCGTCGCGTGCTCCGCATCGCCGCCCCCCTCGTGCTGACGCTCCTGTGCCTGCGGGCCCAGGCCGCCGAAGCCCCTCCCGCGAAGGCCGAGGCCCCGCCGGTCGCGGCCGAGACCCTCGTGCTCTTCGCCGAAGGAGTGCAGCTCAAGCTCCAGGAGAAGTACGCCGAGGCGATCGAGAAGTTCGCCCAGGTGGTGGCGCGCGACAAGGAGTCGGCCGAGGCGTACTTCGAGATGGGCTTCTGCCACTACCGCCTCGGCAAGAGCCAGGAGGCCGCCGCCGCACTCAAGCGCGCCCTCGAGCTCGACCCTGAGAATGGCCCGGCGCACGAGACCCTCGCCTTCGTCTACAACGCCATGGGTGCGCGCGACAAGGCCCTCGACGAGCTCGAGGCCGCCGCCCGCGCCGCCAAGCGCCCCAGAAACCACGAGGGCCTCGTCCAGCGCATCGCCTGGATCTACGAGCGCCAGGGCGACTACAAGAACGCGATCAAGTGGTACCAGTACCTGCTCGATTGCGGCTACCGCGACCGCAAGAGCTACCTCGCCCTCGGCATCCTGCAACTCAAGTCGAAGCTCTACGAGGACGCGCTGGCCAGCTTCCGCGAGGTCATCCGCCGCACCTCGTCGGAGGAGCCCGCGGTGGACGACGTGGCCGCCGCCTACGGCCAGCTCACCGAGGCCGAGCGCGCCGAGGCCCTGCGCCGCCATGAGGCGACAGCGGCAAACTCCGACGATCCGGCCACCCTCGAAGCCCTGGCCCTCGCCTACCAGGCCGCCGGGCGCACGGACGAGATGCTCCGCACCCTCGAGCGCGCCGCCAGCGTCGCGTCGGCCCGCACCGAGACCCAGAAGGAGTTTCTCGCCGAGCATTTCGAGGAGGCCGGCGACCTGCCTCGCGCCATCGAGTGGCGCCTCAAGATCCTCGCCAGCCGCAAGAACCCGCCGGCCGAGGGCTTCCTCCGCCTCGCCGCCCTCTACGCCAAGCACGAGGAGATGGAGAAGGCCGCCGACGCCTTCCGCAAGGCCCTCGCCGCCGAGCCTCGGCGCCGTGACCTGCTGACCCGCGTGGCCGACTGCTATGCGGAACTCTACCAGTGGGACAGGGCGGCGGCCGTCCTCGAAGAGTTCCTCAAGGACCGCGAACTCGGCCCCGCCGATGCCGAGGCCGTGTTCGACCTCGCGCAAGTCTACGAGCAGGCCGGCAAGGCGGACCTGGCCAAGGAGCGCAAGGCCCAGGCCTTCGGGCTCCTGGCCGCGGCCGTCGGCAAGAGCCAGAACAAGGCCACCGAGGCCCAGCTCCACCTGAGCCTCGCCGAGCTCTACTACAACGACAAGCAGCCCGACAAGGCCCTCGGCTACCTGCTCATCGCCCAGCAACTCGACGATGCCGACCCCAGGAAACTCCTTCTCCTCGCCGGCGGCTACAAGCGGGTCCAGAACTGGACCGAGGCCGCCGCCACCCTCGAGAAGTACCTGGAGAAGGACAGCAAATCGTTCGCCGCAGCCGCGGCCCTCTACGAAATGTCCACCTGCCTGGCGTGCGCCGGCAAGGCCGAGGCGGCCGAGGCGGCCCGCGAGCGCGCCGCCAAGCTGCTTCTCGACCTCGCCGAGGCCAGCCGCAACGATGCAGCCCGGGCCGCCGTGCAGTTGCAGCTCGGCGAGATGGACCTCCAGCGCAACCAGCCGAAGACCGCCACCGAGCACCTCCTCGAAGCCTTGCGCCTGGACCCCAAGCAGTCGCTCGCCCATCTCCACCTGGCCCAGTGCTACCAGATGCTGGGCGACTGGAGCCGCGCGGCCGCGCACACCAAGAGCTATCTGGACGCCACCGGGGGCGGCGAGGCCCGCGCCCGAATCCTCTATCGCCTGGGCGTGGCCCAGACCCGCAGCGGGCAGCCCGACCTCGGCAAGCAGAACAAGCTCCAGGCCATCCAGCTTCTCACCGAGGCGCTCGCCACGCTCGAGAGGGAGCAGCGCGGCACCCCGACCCACAAGGCCGAGATCTACCGCGACCTCGCCGGACTCTACGCCGGCGAGAAGGACCTGGCCAAGGCCCTCGACGCCATCCAGCGCGCCATCCAGCTCGCCCCGGCGGCCAAGCGCGCCGACTACCAGCTCGTGCTCGCCTCGCTGCTCGACGACCTCAAGCGCCACGACGAGAGCGAGAAGGTGCTCCTCGAAGCCTACAAGGCCGAGCCGACCAACCCCTCGGTGCTCAACCACCTGGGCTACTTCTACGCCGAGCGCGCCAAGAGCCTCGACCAGGCCGTGGACCTGGTGAAGAAGGCCCTGCACTACGAGCCGCTCAACGGCGCCTATCTCGACAGCCTCGGCTGGGCCTACTACCAGCAGGGCAAGCACCAGGAGGCGCTCGAGCTTCTCCTGCGCGCGGTCCGCCATGAGGAGGACGCCGTCATCCGCGACCACCTCGGCGACGCCTATCACAAGCTGGGCAAGCTCGCCGAGGCCCGCGAGGCCTGGGCCCAGGCCCTCCTCCTCGACCCCGAGATCGAAGGCGTCGCCCAGAAGCTCAAGGACACCGAGCCCCCCGCGCCTCCCAAGGCGCCCGAGAAGGGCGAGAAGCCATGAGCCATCCTCTGCCGCCCGGCGGCCCCTGGCGCCGCTCCGCCCGCAGAAAGCCCCCTCCCCGGGACTGGGCTCACGCGAAGCTCCGGCGCCGGTAGCGCCCGGTCCTTCGCCCGGTCTCCCCGCACGACCCGTCTCAGGAGGTCCCGAAATGTCCGGTCACTCGCATTGGGCTACGATCAAACACAAGAAGGCCGCCACCGACGCCAAGAAGGGCAAGCTCTTCTCGAAGCTGGCCAAGGACATTATCATGGCCGCCCAGCAGGGCGGCGGCGACCCCGACGCCAATTTCTCGCTCCGGGCCGCCATTGACGCCGCCAAGGCCGCCAACGTGCCCAAAGACAACATCGAACGCGCCATCAAGCGCGGCACGGGCGAGCTGCCCGGCATCACCTACGAGCGCCTGACCTACGAAGGCTATGGCCCCCACGGCGTCGCCCTGCTTGTGGACGTGGTGACCGACAGCCGCAACCGCACGGCCTCCGAGCTCCGCAAGATCTTCTCGACCCGCGGCGGCAAGATGGAGGGCTCGGTCGCCTGGATGTTCGAGGCCAAGGGCCTCATCACCCTGCCCGCCGACGCCATCGCGGAGGACGAGCTGATGGAGTTGGTCCTCAATGCCGGCGCCGACGACCTGGTGCGCAGCGGCGACACGTACGAGATCACCACGTCGCCGCAAGAGTTCAACCGGGTCAAGCAGGCCCTGGCCGACCGCGGCCTCACCCCCGAGGTCGCCGAGCTCACGCGGCTGCCCCAGCAGCTCATCAAGCTGGAAGGCGAGGCCGCGCAGAAGGTCATGAACCTCCTCGAGGAGCTCGAGGACCACGACGACGTGCAGAACGTCTACACCAACTTCGATGCCCAGACCGAGGCCACGGCGGCCAAGTAGCCGCCCGCTGCCGCAACGAGGGTTCGGCGTTCGGGCCTCCCTCCGAGGCCCGACGCCTGAGCGCCCCGCCATGAGCACTGCCCCGCGCGAATCCCAGCGCTGCTCGCTCTGCCCGCGCGCCTGCGGCGCGCGGCGGGCCGACGGGCCGCTCGGCTACTGCCGCACCGGGGCCGGCTTCCATGTCGGCTCGATCTGCCTCCACCGCGGCGAGGAGCCCGTCCTCGGCGGCGAGCGCGGCCTGTGCAACGTCTTCTTCACCCGCTGCAACCTCCAGTGCGTCTACTGCCAGAATCACCAGATCAGCCGCAACCGCGGCCCGATCGTCGAGCACGAGCTCACCCTGGAGCAGGCCGTGGCCTGCATCGGGCGCGCGCTCGACACCGGCGCGCGGCACGTGGGCTTCGTGTCGCCCTCCCACTGCGTTCCGCAGATGCGCGCCCTCATCGCTGCCCTCCGCGGGCGCTCGCCGCGGCCCGTCTTCGTGATGAACACCAACGCCTACGACCGGGCCGACACGCTGGCCGCGCTCGAAGCCGAGGTGGACGTGTATCTGCCCGACCTGAAGTACCTGGATGCGGAGCTGGCGGGGCAGCTCTCCGATGCGCCCGACTACCCGGCCGTGGCGGCGGAGGCCCTGAGGGAGATGTACCGCCAGAAGGGATCGCGTCTGGTTCTGGACGCCGACGGCCAGGCGGTCGGCGGCCTCATCATCCGCCACCTGGTGCTGCCCGGGCACGTGGAGAACAGCCTCGCCTGCCTCCGCTGGATCGCCGATCACCTCTCCACCGACGTGTACCTGTCGCTCATGGCCCAGTACCGCCCCACGCCCGCGGTGGCCGGCCACCCGCATCTGGGCCGCTGCCTGCGGCCCGACGAGTACGAGGCGGTGTTGAGGGAGCTCGAGACGCTCGGCTTCTGGCGCGGCTGGACCCAGGCCCTCGAGAGCCGCGAGAGCTATCACCCCGACTTCGCCCAGTCGCACCCCTTCGAGTGGTGAAGGCGCCCGCGGAGCTTGCGCCAGCGCAGCCGCAGCACGGTGGTGAAGAGGCCGGCGATCTCGCGCCACGACATCTTGGTCTGCCCCAGCCGGCGATTCTCGAAGACGATGGGCACCTCGACGATGCGCGCGCCGGCGAGCTGCATGCGCCAGGTGATCTCCTCCTGGAACGCATAACCCTTGGCCACGATGTGATCGAGGTCCACTCGCCGCAGCGTGGCGACGCGGTAGCACTTGTAGGCGCCGCTGCAATCGCGCGGCCGGAGGCCGAGGAGAAGGCGCACGTAGGCGTTGGCGCCCCAGCTCATGAGCCGCCGCAGCCGGCCCCAGTTGCGCACACCGCCGCCCGGCACGTAGCGCGAGCCGAGGATGAGGTCGGCGTCGTCGCGGCGGGCCAGGATGTCGGGCAGGTAGCGCGGGTGGTGCGAGAAGTCGGCGTCCATGGTCACCACGAAGTCGTAGCCGTGTTCGATGGCGTGGCGCATGGCCGCCACGTGGGCGGTGCCGAGGCCGAGCTTGCCCGCGCGGTGAAGCACGCGGATGTTGCCGTGCGTTGCGGCCAGCTCGTCGGCGAGCTGGCCGGTGCCGTCGGGCGAATTGTCGTCTACCACCAGAATGTCGAGGTCGGGCAGGCCGAGCGCGAGAAGGGCCTGGACGAGGGCGGGGAGGTTCTCGCGCTCGTTGTAGGTGGCCAGCACGATGAGGGTGCGGGGCATGGGCGCGCTCTCACAGGCCCGCGGCAAATGCCTGGCAGGTCTCGTGGCAGCGAGCGGCCGCGTCGAACGGGTCGGCGGCCCACAGCTCGGGGTTGAACAGCTCGAGCGAGTAATAGCCGTCGTAGCCGGTCGCGGCGATGCGGCGGACGATCTCGCGGAGCGGGAAGGCGCCCTGGCCGGGCAGCACGCGGTCGCTGTCGCGCAGGAGCTCGCGCGGCAGGCAGCGCGCGTCGTTGAGATGCACGAAGGCGATGGGGGCGCCGCGGAGGGCGTCGAAGTCCTCCATCTTGCTGCGGCCGGCCCAGAAGTGGAAGCAGTCGAAGAGGATGCCGAGGTTGTGGTGGTCGGCGTCGTTCACCACTTTGGCGGCGGTGGCCAGGGTGCCGATGAAGGGGAAGCCGGCGACGAACTCGAGGGCCACGCCGAGGCCGAAGCTGCCGGCGAGGTCGCACACCTCGCGGGCCTGCTCGGCCGCGGTGTGGTAGTCGTCGAGGGTGGGGGCGGCGGGGCCGTCGCCCACGCACACGATGGCCCGCGCGCCGAGCTCCTGGCAGAGCTCGAAGCGGGCCTTGGCGGCGTCGAACGCCTTGCGCTTGGCGTCGCCGGTCGAGGTGAGCAGGCCGGCGACGTAGCAGGCGCCCGCGGCCTCGAGGCCGTGGTCCTTGAGCAGGGCGCGGGCGTCGGCGGCCGGGCGCCCCTCGGCGACGAACCTCTCGACGTGGGGCAGCCAGAGCTCCAGGGCGGTGAAGCCGGCCTTGGCGCTGGCCTCGACCGCAGTGGGCAAGTCGCGTTCGCCCAGGGTGATCGGGTTGAGGCAGAACTTCACAGAGGCATCTCCTCTTCAGAACAGCTTGGCGACTTCGTCGGAATCGAAACGGGGCAGCGGCTGGCGCTGGCCGCCTCGGCGGATGGTGACGCCCTCGGCCCGTTCGGTCATGCGGCCGATGCGTCGCGCGGCGATGCCGTCGGCGGTCAGGGCCTCGAGCGCGGCGGCCGTGTCGCCGGGCGCCGTCACCGCGAGCAGCGCCCCCGAGGCGATGAGGCCCAGGGGGTTCAGGCCGTAGTGGCGGCAGAGGGCCTCGGTTTCGGGGAAGAGGGTGATGGCGTCGGCCTCGACCTCGATGCCCAGGCCGGCGGCGTCGGCCAGCTCGTGGAGGCCGGTGGCGAGGCCACCCTCGGTGGGGTCGTGCAGGGCGTGGGGCTGCGCGGCGCGGCACAGGGCGCGCGCGTCGCGCAGCACGCTGAGGCCGGGAGTGTCGAGGTAGCCGCGCGCGCGGTCGAGCAGCGCGGGGTCCACGGCGCCCCGCAGTTCCGTCGCCCGCTCGCGGGCGATGAGGGCCGTGCCCTCGATGGCGATGCCTTTGGTGAGCAACACGTCGTCGCCCGCGCGGCTGCGGGTGTTGACGACGAGGCGGTCGGGCGCCACCTCGCCGAGCAGGTGGCCGATGACGAGCGGGCGGTCGAGGCCGTAGGTGACCTCGGTGTGGCCGCCGCACAGCGTGATGTCGAGGGCCTCGCAGGAGGCGGCCACGTCGCGGAAGATCGCCTCGACCAGCTCCTCGGTGGCCGCGCCCTCGGGCAGGAGCAGCGTGGCAAGGAAGAAGCGCGGCGTCGCGCCCAGGCAGGCCACGTCGTTGGCATTGATGTTGACGGCGTACCAGCCGATGCGGTCGGTGGCGAAGGTGATGGGATCGCTCTTGGCCACCACCACCTGTGCGCCGAAGGCGAGGGCCGCGGCATCGCGTCCGATGCCGGGGCGCACGATCACGCGCGGGTCGGCCCGGCACAGGCCGAGGAGCCGGGACAGAGCGGCGGCCGGCAGCTTCCCAACGGGCAGCGGCATCGGGCTTCCCAGGCGCCCCTGCCGCGCACCCTTGCGTCACGGGCGGGATGCCTGTGCCACCACCGCGAACGTGCGCGGTGGCACGGGCTTCCGGCCTGCGGTGGGCTCAGAGGCGCTCCACGCGGCGCGGCAGGCATCGGTTCTCTGAACGCCGGCATTATAAGGCGCGGCGCGGCATTTGCAAGGGCTTTCTGCGCAAGATTTTGCGGCGGGCCGGGGCCGCACGGGGCGGCCCCGTGGCGATTGCCGACAAGAAATTACACCTCGTGACAGCCTTCGCCCCGCCGCAGGATTGCATCGGGCTTGCCCTCATGCTACATTGGCCCCATACGATTCCCCTCCACGATCCGCGAAAGGAAGGACCATGACTTCCCGCCTCATTCATCTGGTTCTGGCGTCCGCCCTGGCCGCCGCGGCGTTCGCCGGCGAGGAGCCTGCGCCCGCTGCCGGCGGCGAGGGAGCCGAGATCTTCAACCTCGCCAACGGCTACATGGCCCGCAAGGAATACGAGCTGGCCGTAGAGACTTACGCGCGCCTGCTCAAGACCACGCCGCAGTTCGCCCAGGCCGCCCTCGCCCTCTATCGCCAGGGCTGGTGCCAGCACGCGCTCCAGCGCTACGACGAGGCCGCCGCCGCCTTCAACCGCCTGCTCAAGGAGTTCCCCGCCAGCGAGGACCTGCCCAAGGCCCTCTACCTGCTGGGCGACTGCTACCTGAAGCTGGACAAGCCGGCCGAGGGCGCCCAAGCCTTTCTCGATCTCGTGGCGAAGTCGCCGAAATACGCCTTCGCGCCCAACGCCCTCCACCGCGCGGGCGAGGCCCTGCTCAAGCTCAAGGAGTTCGACCGAGCCGCCAAGGCCTACGCCCAGCTCATCGCCGATTACCCCGACTACCAGCACATCCCCTACGCCCACTACTCGCTCGGCTGGTGCCGCTCGCAGCTCAAGGACCACAAGGGCGCGGCCGAGGCCTTCGGCGCCGTGGTGGCGAAGTTCCCCAAGTCGCCCGTCGCCGGCGAATCGCAGTTCCGCCTCGGCGAGGCCCTCCTCGAGCAGAAGGCCTACGACGAGGCCCGCGCCGCATTCAAGAAGGTCCTCGACGACTTCCCCGGCGACTTCAGCGACGATGCGCTGCTCGCCATCGGCCGCGCCTGGTTCGAGCAGGAGAAGTTCGCCGAAGCCGCGAAGGCGTTCCAGGATGCCGTCGCCCGCTTCCCCGAGAGTCCCGCGAAGCCTCAGGCCCTCTACGACGCGGGCAACAGCCTGCTGTGCGCCGGCAACGCCGAGGGCGCGCTCCAGGCGTTCGACGCCGCGCTCGCCGCCGCGCCCAACACCCCCCTTGCCGAGAAGGCCCGCTATGCCCGCGGCCACGCGCTCCTGCGCCTCAAGAAGCCCGACGAGGCCCTTGAGGCGTTCACCGAATCGCTGAAGGCTCCCAGCCTACATGAACTCCTGCCCCGCGTCGTCTTCAGCCTCGGCGAGGCCTGCTTCGCGGCCAAGCGCTACGACGAGGCGGCGAAGGCCTACGCCCAAGTCGTCGAAAAGCACGCCGATTCGCCCATCGCGGCCGACGCCCTAAGCGCGCTGGCCTTCTGCCGCCGCGACCAGGGCAAGCTCCCCGAAGCCATCGAGGCCGCCCAGCAGTTTGTCAAGAAGTACCCGCCCGATCATCCGCTCTTCAGGCCCACGCTCTTCGCCCTCGGCGACTTCCAGTTCGCCCACAAGGCCTACGCCGACGCCAAGGCCACCTTCCTCCGCCTCGCCGAGCTCGGCCCGCAGGCGCCCGGAGCCGCCGACGGGCCGGACAAGGCCGCCTGGACCCTCTACCGCCTCGGCTGGTGCCACCGCAACCTGGGCGAGCTCGACGACGCGGCCAAGGCTTTCGCCAGGCTCGTCGCCGAGCACCCCAAGAGCGACCTCGCGCCCGAGGGCCTCTGCCTCCTCGCCCACATCGCCGACGAGCAGAAGAAGCCCGACGCGGCCGCCGCCCTCTACGCTCGCTGCCTGAAGGAGTACCCCGAGAGCCCGTACGCCGCGTTGGCACTCCTCGACCTCGGCCTGCTCGAGTTCAACCGCAGGAGCTTCGCCGACGCCGCCCAGCACCTGGCCGCCTTCCTCGGCAAGCACCCCGACCACGCCAACGCTCCCGAGGCGCGCCTGCATCTCGCCGAAGCTCTTTACGAGACCAAGGCTTATGACGAAGCTCTCAAGCACTTCACCGCCTTCCTCGAGAAGTCGCCCGACCACAAGCTCGCCGCCCGCGCCCGCGACGGGCTGGCATGGTCCCACCGCAAGCTCGGCCAGCTCGACAAGGCCCTCGAAGCCTTCGCCGCCGTCGCCGCCCAGGACGCCAGGAGCGACCTCGCGCCCCAGGCCCTCTTCGCCGCCGCCACCATCCGCATGGAACAGAAGCAGCCGGCCGAGGCGATCAAGCTCTTCGCCCGCGTGGCGGCCGACTACCCGAACCACAAGCTCGCCACCGAGGCCGCCTACCGCGCCGCCTCCGCCCTCTACGCCGCCGACCAGTACGAGGAGGCCGCCAAGGCACTCCAGGCGTTCCTCGACAGGAATCCGAAGGGTGAGTTCACGGACGACGCGCTCTACGACCTGGCCTGGGCCAATCTCAAGCTCAACAAGCCCGACGCCAAGCTAGCCGCCCTCAACCGCCTGCTCAAAGAGTTCCCCGAGAGCAGCTTCGCGCCCAGCGCCCACTTCCTGCTCGGCGAGCACGCCTTCGATGCCAAGCAGTACGCGGACGCCGCGGCCCACTATGCCGCCTGCGCCCAGGCCGCCCAGGGCGAGGAACTGGCCAAGGCCCTCTATAAGCTCGCCTGGAGCCACTACCACGCCGAGAAGTGGGACGCAGCGGCCGCCGCCTTCGCCGACCTCACCGCCAAGGCCCCCGACAGCGCCTTCGCCGCCGAGGCCCCCGACAGCGCCTTCGCCGCCGAGGCCCACTACATGACCGGCCTCATCCTCCAGAGGCAGAACAAGCACGACGAGGCCCTGGCCGCTTTCCGCAGGACCCTCGACGCCAAGCCCTCGCCCAAGTACGACGAGCGCGCCCGCTACCAGATCGCCCAGTGCCAGCAGGCCGCGGGCAAGTGGGCCGACGCCCTCAAGCAGCACAAGGCCACGCTCGAGAAGTACCCCGAGGGCGAGATGAAGCTCGACCTCGTCTACGGCATCGGCCTCGCCAGCCAGCACCTCGGCGCCTACGCCGACGCCCAGGACGCCTTCCAGAAAGTCATCGCCGCCACCAAGACTGACCTTGCCGCCCGCGCGCAGTACGGTCTGGGCGAGTGCGACTTCCTCCAAGGCAAGTTCAAGGAGGCCCTTGCCAGTTTCCTCGCCGTCGAAATCAACTACAACGTCGAGGGGGCCCCCGAGGTCGTCGCGCCCTACAACAAGTGGCGGGCTGCCGCGCTCCTCAAGGTGATGCAGTGCCACCTCAAGCTCGGCAACCCCGACCGCGCGCGCGCCTACGGCAGCGAGCTGATCAAGAAGTTCCCCAACAGCGAGGCGGTTGCCGAGGCGAAGAAGCTGCTCGAAGGGCTCGACGCCGGCAGGCCCGAGGCCCCTGCCCCACCCAAGGCCGAGCCGGCCAAGGGCGATCAGTAGAGGCGGCTCCTCAGGGTCTGGCGATCCTGGCTCGACTGAGCTGGTGCAGGGCGTGAGCATGCCGGTTCCTGGCGGGCCTGGCGGTTACTCGGGAGCGCTGCACCGAGCGACTGGCGGGCGTCGCCTGTCCATGCTGTATCAACCCTGTGAGGAGGGAAGTGATACAGCATGGGTAG